>JBGYPO010000001.1:0-9289 GCA_041838435.1 Aliicoccus sp.
TCAAGCGCTCTAAATGGAACACGGACATATAAGAAACGAGCACCATCAATAAGAATACAACGGCTGGAATCAACCGCTTAAAGCGACGAATCCAGAAATTTTTCAAGTCGATTCTACCGGTTTCATTGTACTCATGTATTAGTAAACTCGTAATTAAAAATCCTGAAATAACGAAAAACGTATCCACACCAAGAAATCCACCAGACAGCATCTGTGGATTTAAGTGGTAAATTATAACTGCAAGGACTGCGATGGCTCTTAAGCCATCGAGGCCTGGCATGTATCTTGTTTTATATTGTTTTCTCACTAAGTCATGTTCTCTCGTCATCATATATTTACACACCTTTAATAGCAGAATTATAGCACACTAATCATCCACTTATATGAAATTACATTAAATATACATGACGCCGCAAACCCAATTTTTTATTGTTCAGTTGTAAATATTTCATCTTCTTGCGCAGCGATAAAATGCTCGATCTTATCTTTTAAATAGCCGTCACCAAGTTGCGCATACTTTCTATTCACATTGGTAAATGTGATGGCGTATCCCTCTTGTTGAACATGTGTAAGTTCTCCTCGTGCCAACACACGATCATATTTGTCATATGCATTTTTTAAAGTTGGAAGAGTTGAACTTACGATAGCTGCAGCACCGTCTGCGCCAATATATCTTAAACTCTCAGCGATTGCATCCTTCGTGACGTGGACGCCATCGTCTTCAATCTGTTCTTCATATGCTTCTACCACACCTTCGAATTGACCGCTCTCTACTTCATTGTAAAAATCGAGTGATGTTAAGAGATGGTTAAGTGCCGGATTCTCATAGTTATTTTCACTATAGAGTGCATCCACCAGGCTGTTCCATTTGTCTTCAAGTGTTGCATTTTGTTTGATTCGTACTTTATCCATTTATATTCACCTCTTATAGAATTTCAATCAACTGAAACGCGACTTTGTGCAGCGATAAGTAAAACAGTAGGAGCAATACAATTATATTCAGTAGTACCGTGAGCAGAACCGTGAAGTAGATGCCGATTCTTGTTTTGTGCGTCATCATATATTTCATGATGAGCACGACAGGATTTACGATGAGTAAAGCAAAGACGACTACTAATATAATTAAAAACGCCTCAGTTATCCAAAAGTATAACGCAGTGACACCAAGTATGAACAACACATTCAAATGTACGGATAACGTACTGAAATCCTGAATCATACGGTAAGTCGTAATCTCACGGCTAATCAATGCTTTCGTAACGATAAAAATCACACCAAATGAAAGTGCGAGCATCATAAGAAAGACAGCAAACAGCTCTAAACCATATAAAAGATTTACACTGACTTCTTCTCTACCCTCAAAGAAAAAATATAACATTCCTGCAGATATTAGTAACAGCACCGCAACCGTACTTATCGAGATGTACCACGGTGTTTTATCTCGTGATAGTGATTGGTCTGGTCGGATTAATGCCCGCCAAAGAAAATCCAACCCAGATAGTACGCCGTGCATAAAAATCATAAAACCATTTTCTTCTTTAAATATTTCGTCGTCATTATCGTCGGAATCTATAAATTTATTTTCTACTTTTTCGCCGCAATCCGGGCAATATTGGTCTTCTTCTTCGAGTGCATAACCACAATACGGACATACCATCGAAACACCACCATTCAAAATTTAATCATAGTATCAGTTATTGCTAGTATACATTAAGTGTTCTTTAGTTTCACAAAAATAAAAACGCCGTGAGGCGCTTTTTATCATTCTCTTATTTAGATGTTAATAACCGGTCCATCATCACTTGTGAAGAACGTTCTTCTAAATCGTTATTCTCGTATGCAGGTGCGACAGGATAACCTTTCCGTTCGCAGGCTTTATCGAGGAGGTAATCTGTAATTTGAGGATTCTTTGGCAAAATCGGTCCGTGAAGATATGTCCCGATGAGGTTTTTGTAATGAATGCCCTCACCGCCATCTTCACCGTTATTACCATAGCCGCTTAACACTTTGCCCAGTGGTTCAAAACCATGATACGTGCGGCCGCCATGGTTTTCAAATCCTACAATTTTACCGAATTGCTCAGACTCAAGAATAATATTTCCTGTTAATCGGTCCACTTTAGACTCTGTTCTGAAATCTAAGATATTTAACGTTGTCAGTTCCGTCCCATCTGCTGTGAGGTAACTTTGACCAAGGAATTGATAACCACCGCAAATCATCAAAGCAGGGATACCATCTTCTATTAAATCTTTAAACTCCTCCTGCACGTTGAAGAGCTGCTGCGTCGCAAGTTTTTGTTCTCTATCACTGCCGCCGCCAATAAATAAAATATCTGCATCAGACAAATCGATGTCTTGTGTATTATTGACATTGGTAACTTTGACATCAAGACCACGCCACTTCGCGCGTTGTTTTAATGCAATAACGTTGCCGATATCTCCATATAGGTTCAGTTTATCCGGGAAGAAGTGAAACACGTTTATTGTATTGCTCATTCATTATCCCTCCTTGAAATATTTCTCTATGCTGCGGTGCATTGTATCGAGTGCTGTATAGTTTGGAATCGCAACCAAATGCTTGGATTGCTTTAATGCCCGTTCCGTTGCGCGCGTAATATTCTGATTACAAGAGATGATATCCTCATCAATCCCTGCATATTTTAAACGCAGTGCAAGTTCTTCAGCACGCGTACCTGTGCACAATATAAAATCGATATTAATATCATTTAAGTGTTCGAAATCAACATCCCAAATCCACGAGATATCCCGACCATCCGCACCATTATCATTCAGCGCCATGAGATAGCTGACCGCTTCATTTTCTTCAGAGACGATATTATGACCGATTGTCAGACTCATATTAAAACTCGTCGGGTTTTTCGCCAGATTAATCATGACGTTTTGAGAATCATTGTTGAAGTACTGCATACGCCCTTCAGACAACTGGTATGATTCAATACCTTCTTCGATCTCTTCGTTCGTTAGGCCCAGTTCTTTTAACAGCGCGTAAGACGCCAGGATATTATAAACATTATAGTCACCAGATACACGCGACGATAATTTATGACCGTTAATTGCAAGGTCAATTGCCAAACCTGATGAAAGTTCCGTCACCTTATATTGAGGTTCCTTACGACCGAATCCACACTGACATGAGTAATGCCCAATATGGCTATAGTGAATCCAAGAATAAACAAGCGGTTCCCCACACCTTGGACAGAACTTACTCTCCGTCATATTCGGCTCACTAAATTCATATACATTTTCATTGATACCATAATAGACAGCTGAATCTACAGCTTTTGCGAGACGTGTCACAAACGGATCATCACTATTTAGAATAAGGTCGACGTCATACTTTGATATCGTCTCGATTATTCTATCAACCAGTGTGTCGAGTTCACCGAATCGATCCATCTGGTCCCGCGAGAAATTTGTAAATACCATTTTGTTCGGTTGAAAATATCGGAAGGTTTTTGCGATACTGCCTTCGTCAATTTCGATGACGGCAATTTTCGTATTTTTATTTTTTTGGATGACGAAGCTCGAAAGAATACCTTCAAACATATTCGAACCTTCAATATTATGAACGATATCGCGACCGCTTACCTTCAGCACATGACCAACAATATTACTCGTTGTTGTCTTGCCATTCGTACCAGAGATAAAAATGATATCGTCGAACCCTGCTGTAATAGACTGAGCAATATCCGGATCTATTCTTTGCGCAATGATGCCAGGTATCGTAGACCCGCTACCACCTCTAATACGGCTTAACTTTCTTCCGATTTTCGCTATATTCGTTGCAACTACTTTACGCATGGATATCACTCTTTCTATGTGTTTTGTCAACTTCAAATTATAACAGAAATTTGTAATTCAAGCCTATCCCGTGTTTATCCTAATTGAGATTAAATAAACACCGGAGAAATAAAGGAGGTTGCTATGAAAGTCGAAAAGACTGTCATAGCAACCTCTATTATTATTATCTGTCGTATGTGGAATGCCCCGATGTGTGCGGCAACTCTGATTTTTCACTTCTGTCGCACACAAAAGGCTCCGGCGTGTGCGGCAACTCGGGATTTTCATGGCTGTCGCACACGAAAGGCTCCAGCGTGTGCGGCAACTCCGGTTTTTCACATCTGTCGCACACGAAAGGCTCCGGCGTGTGCGGCAACTCGGGATTTTCATGGCTGTCGCACACAAAAGGCTCCGGCGTGTGCGGCAGCTCGGGATTTTGATGGCTGTCGCACACGAAAGGCTCCAGCGTGTGCGGCAACTCGGGATTTTCATGGCTGTCGCACACGAAACACCCCAGCGTGTGCGGCAACTCTGATTTTTCACTTCTGTCGCACACGAAAGGCTCCGGCGTGTGCGGCAACTCGGGATTTTCATGGCTGTCGCACACAAAAGGCTCCGGCGTGTGCGGCAGCTCGGGATTTTGATGGCTGTCGCACGCCAAACCTCTCACCGCGTGCACCAGAACAGTTTCTCCAGCCGCGGTGCACGCGAAAACCGTAAGCTCAAATCATCCCCACAAAAACCTAATCCATCTTCTTCACGACAGAACTCTTCAACTTAAGCTGCCCGAATCCTGGCACCTTCCCATCGATATCGTGATCGTCTTCGGGCTCAATTAGACGGATGCCTTTTACTTTGACGCCTTGCTTAATCACGCCGGACGCGCCTTTCACCTTTAAATCTCTCACTATAGTGACTGTATCGCCGTCAGCAAGCGAGTTGCCGTTGACATCTCGCACAATCGCCGCTTCTTCGGATTCTTCCTGGGACGCTTTGGTCCATTCGTGGCCACACATTGGGCAGACGTAGTTCATGCCATCTTCATAAGTATACGACTCATTACATTCTGGACATTGTGGTAACTGACTCATAATATCTCCTGACTTTCTACTTAATATGTTGATGTTTATCTTTTCTCGGGAAAATTAATAACGCAATAAAGATAAATGGTGCGAATGCATAGAGCACGATATAAAGTATGCTGCGCAAAAATACTTTTTTCCTGAGCGGTTCGCTAAATGTGTCTGCAACAAATGGAAAGACAAATATTGCGATGACTAAATAAACCGTCAATGTCATGAGGCCGGGCTCAAACGCGCCAAATCCCACGAACGAAAAGTATATAAAAAACAATATTGCGCCTATTATCAATGCAGATACTTTAAAAAAGTTAATCTTAAAATCCATCATCATTTCCCCTTGTATCTTCATTCTATCTCAAATTCTCATGAATATGTAGCGCAGACGCACTTTACAAAATTAAGAGCACCCCTAATTACCTAGGGATGCTCTCACACATCATTAATCTACCAAGCCTGCTCCAGATAAAAAGTCATATGCCACATCATATGGATCCTCGTCTTCAAATTGCACGCGGTAGTTCATCTCCTGCATCTCTTCATCAGTGATTAATCCCGCCAGCTGATTTAAAGCCTCTTCAACTTCAGGATATGTGTCAATAAATTCTTGTTTAAATAACGGTGCACCTTGATAAGGCGGGAACACATCGCGATCATCTTCAAGTACCACTAAATCATACTCAACGAGTGCTGCATCGGTTGCCCATGCTTCCATCAAATTAATTTCACCTGAGACGATTGCTGTAAAGCGCATCTGCTGTTCCATCGTAAACACTTCATTAAACGACAGGTTGTATGTCTCCTGAATCGCTGGGTATCCGTCTTCACGATCATTAAACTCTGCCGTGAAACCAGCTACAATTTGACTCTCAATACTGCCTAAATCACTAATAGTTTCCAGATTGTTTTCTTCTGCAAATTCACGCGTCACAGCAATGCCGTACGTATTGTTATATTGCATCGGTTCAAGCAGCGCAAAGTCATACATTTCTGAAATGGCTTCTCTTGCTTGTTCAAATACCGCTTCAGCATCATAAACTTCAGGCGGGCTATCCACGATATCCATCAGCACAGTTCCGGTAAACTCTAAGTAACCATCAATCTCATCTGACTCAAGCGCATTAAAGACAAATGACGTGGATCCTAATCCATCCCTGACACGCACAGTGAAATCTGTATCTTCTTCTATTAAAATCTTGTACATATTTGTAATAATTGAAGGCTCAGTCCCAAGCTTCCCTGCAATGCTGATGTCGCTGTCTCTATTCGCAATCAGTGGAATCACTGACACGAGCAACATGACAAGTAACATCGCACCGAGCGTTACAACGATACGCTTATACGATAAATTCTGAATCACTCTTAAAATTAAATCTAAAGAGATTGCTAAAATCGCTGCAGGTATCGCACCCAGAAGAATCAACTCTGTATTGTTGCGATCGATACCAAGTAAAATCAGATCTCCAAGTCCACCCGCACCAATCAAAGCAACAAGTGTCGCTGTTCCGACGATGAGTACCATCGCGGTGCGCACACCTGCCATAATCACTGACATTGCGAGTGGTAACTCAACTTTAAATAACCGGCGCATCGGCTTCATGCCGATCCCATCTGCCGCTTCTAATAAGGAGCTGTCGACGTTTTTTATCCCGGTGTATGTATTTCTAAGGATAGGCAGTAGCGCATAGATGACGAGTGCGATGACTGCCGGCACTTTCCCAATGCCGAATAATGGAATCATCAACCCGAGAATTGCGAGCGATGGTATCGTTTGTAAGACCGCTGTGATGTTGATGATAACTTCTGCCAGTCTTTTTGTTTTTGTTAACCAGATACCGAGTGGAATTGCGATGACCGCTGCTATTAACAGCGAAATAAATGACAGCTGAATGTGTTCGATTAATGCCCATAGCAACTGGTCGGAGCGTGCATTAAACGTGTCAAGAAGTTCACGCATTACTGAACACCCCGCTTCGTTTCAGCAAGTATGCGGAAGACATCTTTGCGCTTTAACACGCGCAAATCCATGCCCGTCTGCACAAGAATTGGACTCGCGTTGGCTAACTCATCATATATTTCTGATAAAAATGCGTCGCCACTCACAATTGGGTAATTCACATTGTCGTGATACTCGAGCAACGGCAGGTCATCGATGACATCTTTAAGCTTCACCTTGTTGAGTAAGTATGTATCTATATCTCCTAAAAAGTCTTTGACAAAATCACTCTTAGGATTGTGGATAAATTCTTCCGGCGTACCAATTTGTTCTATCTTACCTTCGTTGAGTAAGCATATTCTATCGCCCAGCTTTAACGCCTCACTGATATCATGCGTCACGAAAATAATTGTCTTTTTGATTTCCGATTGCAAATCGAGCAGGTCATCCTGAAGTTTCACACGCGTGATTGGATCGAGCGAACTGAATGGCTCATCCATCAAAATAACGGGTGGGTCTGCTGCAAGTGCACGCACCACACCGATACGCTGCTGTTGACCACCTGATAATTCAGACGGGTAGCGGTTGCGATATGTCTTTGGATCAAGTCCTGTCATTGCTAATAATTCATCAATGCGTTTATTTGTTTTATCTTTTGGCCATTGTTTCATTTGTGGCACTTGTGCAATATTTTCCTCGATTGTCATATGGGGGAACAATGCAATTTGTTGTAAGACATAACCAATATCCCAGCGCATTTCAAACTGAGGATAGTCGCTGATTCTCTTATCTTTAAAATGTATTTCACCGGTGGTTAGCGGAATCAGGCGGTTGATCATCTTTAACGTCGTCGTCTTCCCGCAACCGGATGGCCCGATTAGCACAAAGACTTCACCTTGATTGATGTCAAAGCTAATGTTATCGACAACAGTTTTCTCACCATATTTTTTAGTCACATTTTTAAAACGTATCATAGATTGCTCCTATATGCATTGATATGTTTATCATACATTATATTGTCTTGTTTGTATTAATTTTTTACACTGTATTATCATCATTTGTACGCGTTTTACACTGCGTTTCAATCGCGTTCAGCCAGCGTTTCCTGCGATTGACAACAAGCGTATATTTTTTATCATCGTTTAGACGAATCACAAGTCCATTTGGAATGATACCAAAGAAGTTTTTAAATGTAACCGCTTTGATATCGCCAAGTTTTATAATTACAGTATCTGAGCGCAAATGATAACCTTCTTGTTGATGTACGAGCGCATGTTCTAATAAATATAGCTTGCCACGCACGGGTTCACCCGACTTCCAAACGTTTGCAGAGCCGCGTATGATAGGACGGCCAAATTGTTTTAAATCCATATAAACCTCCATAGATTCTTATGCTTTGTTTATCTTGTACTTATCATTTAAACTTGAAATAGAATTCCTAAATAAAAGGAGAATCGGTCATGAATATTACAATTACAGATGCAGCGAGCCAGTGGTTCAAAGATGAGATCCTGTTAACTGAGGGCGACATGGTTAAATTTTACGTCCGCATATATGGAAGCAGTCCAGTCCAGGAAAATTATTCACTTGGGTTCACAATAGACAGTGATATTAAGGGAGACTCGGTGTCGACTGAAAAAGACGGCATTATCTTTTATGTATATGAAGAAGATCTATGGTTCTTTAAAGATAAAAACCTCTTCGTAGATTATGATGATGAACACGACGAAGTTAAATTTGAATACGTCGACTAAAAAAGCAAATAGAGCTTTTTCTCTATTTGCTTTTTATATTAGAAACGACCAAGCGTTCCGTCTGTAACTTTCATTTGTTTTAAACTATCATCGACAAAGATATAAATGACACCTGTGTCAAAATCAGTTGAATTCGATTTATAGAAAATTGCTTTATAGGCGCCTGCCTCTTCATCGACTCCGCGATCAATTTCATAATGATCATCTACTTTAACCACCATTACCTTCTCGCCTCGACCATAGTCAAAGTAGTCTTTATCGACTGCAAGGTTGTAAGGAATAATTGTTAAAATCACATTCGGCAGATGCTTCAGTAAATATTGAACCGGCGAGAGCTGTAAAACTAAGCTTACAACCATCGATTTCGTTTCACCAATAATTACATTATCTATATTATTTTTCTTAGCATAATCAATCACATGGTCTACCGCACGCTTTGACACAATCTCACGCACTTCATACTTTGCATCATATTTATCAGCGTAGAACTCAATCTGGTCTAAATCTACTATTTTGTTAAATACATGATCTTCATTTTGATAATCCAACAATAGAATATGAAGTTGGTCACCAGGTAAAAGCATTTCATGGGCACGCTTAATCAGCTGCTCGCCTTCTACACCATAACCAACCGCAACCAGGACATTCCGACTCATATTAACACCTCTAATCTATTTAGGTCTTTCACTAATGCTAATATTAAGGTATTTTAGGATAAAA
>JBGYPO010000002.1:0-8363 GCA_041838435.1 Aliicoccus sp.
CAGCTGAAAAATCCGGGCTGTGGAACACCTACAACCGAAAAGTGTTCCACAGAGCTGAAAAATCCGGGCTGTGGAACACCTACAACCGAAAAGTGTTCCACAGAGCTGAAAAATCCGGGCTGTGGAACACCTACAACCGAAAAGTGTTCCACAGAGCTGAAAAATTCGGGCTGTGGAACACCTACAACCGAAAAGTGTTCCACAGAACATAAAATTTCGGGCTGTGGAACACCTACAACCATAAAGTGTTCCACAGAACATAAAAATCCGGGCTGTGGAACACCTACAAACGAAAAGTGTTCCACAGAGCAGAAATTTCCGGGCTGTGGAACACCCATAACCGAAAAGTGTTCCACAGGGCATAAATACCCCCGCATCGCACCCCTACCCAACGCAACAACCAGTAACTACTCAGCCCGCACCGGAACCATTATGTCCAGTACATCTTCTGCCTTGTAATGTTCAATAAACGGCAACGACCAGTCCATGACATCTTCGTACTTACCGATAAGCAAACTGTACGCCGGACCTATTTTTTCATAAAGTTCCGGCGGCTGGAATTTGAGTCTTAATCTCATATAGGTTCCGCCTTCAAATTGAAATTGTCCCAAACCATAGTCTTCTGCATTGTCACCTTCCAGCACGACCGTGCAAACTCTGTAGAGCTCTTTATCGGCGTAGTCTAATCCGTACATTTTTCTTCTTGATAAAGAATCAAATTTACCTTCAAATTCCGGCCAGGCTTGTTGCTGACTTTCGGGGCTGTTGTCTACTTCTGTATAGAGCAACTGCATTTTTTCGACGGTGACCTTCTGCAACATACCTAATTCTGTCTGATCCATCAGTCATACTCCCCCTCAAAATTTTGACTTCTCCATAAAAGCTGCGTCGGACACTTCAGATATATCCACATCTTTATAATACAATATCCCGAAACAAAAATAACCCCGGATAAAAATCCGAGGTCATCAATCACTAGTTCAATCTCAACGTCATTGCATTCAGCGCCACAACCACTGTACTGATCGACATCAGTATCGCACCGACTGCCGGTGACAAAATGAGTCCGACCGAAGCGAGGACACCTGCTGCGAGTGGGACCGCAACAATGTTGTACCCGGCACCGAGCCACAGGTTCTGCACTGTTTTGCTCATTGTTCTCTCCGACAACTTCAAGAAATTCATAATATCTGATGGTTCACTCTTGACCAAAATGACATCTCCAGATTCAACGGCAACGTCTGTACCGGCACCGATTGCGACACCAATGTCCGCACGCACTAAGCTCGGTGCATCGTTAATACCGTCTCCAACCATCATCACTTTCTTACCTTCATTCTGATACTTCTTAATCATTTCTTCTTTATCTTCCGGCATCATTTGGGCATGCACATCTGTGATGCCAAGTTCAGCCGCGACAGTTTCAGCCACCTGTCTGTTGTCACCAGTCAGCATCACCGGTTCAATGCCACGGTCAAGCAGCGCTTGGACCATGCCTTTAGAACTCGCCTTGATCTGGTCACCCTGCGCAACGATACCGCTGTTTTCGCCATCAATAATTAAGAAGCTGACCGAGTTACCCTGTGATGCAAGTGATTTGAACTGCTCTTCGTCATAATCAATCTTATTATCTTCAAGGTAGGATACACTCGTGATCTTCATGTTTTTATCAGCAAGTGTCGCTTCAAGACCAATACCAGGTATGTTGTTGACATCGTCAGCCTGCGGGATAAAAACATCCTCTTCCGCAGCTTTGTCCAAGATCCCAATCGCGAGTGGGTGACTTGAACTCTTCTCAATCGCTGCCATGAATCCGAGCATCTCAGCATTAGAATATGCATCATTGAAACTTTCAAAATGGTTCACTGCAAAATTACCTTCTGTGAGTGTACCAGTCTTATCCATCATGACCACATCTAGTTTTCTAGCTGTCTCCAGTGATTCACGGTTTTTGACAATCAAACCGTTTGTCGCACCGATTGAAGTCGATCGTGCCGTGACTAAAGGAATAGCAAGCCCGAGTGCATGTGGACAAGCGATGACGAGCACCGTCACAAGTCTTTCAAGTGCGAAGTCCACGTCACTAGTAATCATCACCCATACAATAAACGAGATAATACCCGCACTAAGTGCGAAGTAGAATAAATACCCAGCAATTCTGTCAGCCATCAGTTCCGCACGTGACTTATCATCTTGAGCATCGCTCACAAGTCCCATGACTTGTGCGAGATAACTGCTCTCACCCGTACCTGTCACTCGAATTGAAATCGTACCGGAGCCGTTCACTGAACCACCAATGACAGAATCATCGACTGCCTTCTCAACATTTCTAGATTCACCTGTAACGAGTGATTCATCCACCGATGTACGACCGGATACAATTACACCGTCTGTTGGGATGTTGAACCCTGCACCAACTTGAACGACGTCACCCTCATTTACTTCTGAAAGCTTTACTTCTCTCGTATTGCCATCTTCATCGACAATAACGGCAGTGTTGGGTAGCAGTTCCGCCATTCTCTTCAGCGCATCTCCTGCATTACCGACTGCCTTCATCTCAATCCAGTGACCGAGCAACATAATAAGGATCAATGTCGCTAATTCAAAGAAGAAGTCCATCACGTGGGCATCCGGTGCACCAAAATGATTCATGTAGAACGCATACAAACTGTAGAAATATGCAACGGAAATACCCATCGTAATCAGTGTCATCATGCCCGGTTTACGCGCTTTCAATTCTTCTTTGGCACCTTGGATGAAAGGCATACCACCATAGAAGTAAAGAATCGTCGCAAGAATTAGTACGACCCAGTCAGAGCCTGGGAACGTAAACTGGAAAAATAGATCGATGCCCATCATCGGCGCAAGAAAAATGATCGGTATCCCAAACATCAGTGAAATAAAGAACTTTTTCTTGAAATCACCGTGGTGATGATGCCCGTGGTGACCATCGTGTCCATCGTGGTCCCCATGTCCGTCGTGGTCCCCATGGTCATCGTGGTCCCCGTGGCCCTCGTCCGCATCGTGTCCAACCTGGTGGTCATGGGCCGCATGACCGACGTGATCTTTATCGAGTTCTTGGTCTTCATGATGCTCGTGATGTTCATGGTCTTCGTGATGTTCATGGTCTTCGTGATGTTTGTGATCTTTATGATTTTCATGATTCTTATGATTACGATCTGACATTTTATCCCTCTTCTCTTTATATTAACCAGTCACTTACTTACAATTACTGTTTCCATGACTATTCATGTGACACCGGCATTGTCCTGGTGCACAGTTACATGGCACGTCGTCAACAGCATCTTTCTTCTTCATTTCCAATGTCTCTTGAAGACGCTCGATATCATCAAAACTCAACATCGATTTCTCAATTAAACCGACGATTGTGTTACCGGTGTCCTTATTACAAATATTCTCAAATGTTTCATCCAACGTCGTTCTGATGAAATCTGCCTCTTCAATACTTGCTGAATATAAAAATTGCTTGCCGTCTTTTTCTGTCTTAAGCATCCCTTTTTTAACAAGTCTGCCTAGAAACGTTTTTATCGTAGCTGTTCCCCACTGTTTCTTTTTCTGAAGCACTTCTGCAATCTCTCTGCTGGTCACTTTATCCTGCGCCCAGACCGCACGCATCACTTCCCATTCAGAATCTGTAACTCTCACATCTGGCTGAGCCATTTATGCCCCCTCCATTCATTAATTACTTATAGTTTACATTTGTAATCGATAAAAGTCAAGCCTCTCAGATTACATTTATAATTAAATTTGAAGCACATAAAACTAGCCCTTTAAAGAATATAATTGAAGTATTAAAATTCTGTGCAGTTTCTATGGAGATGATAATCTTCTGTTTAGTCACCAAATAAACGGGAACTATCTTTATGAAAGAGTTTTAAAATCATAGGAGGGGTTTTCAAATGGCTCACGAACAACATCAACAGTTGATTGATACATTGCATGAATGTATGGCTGCCTGTAACCATTGCTACGATGCCTGCTTGAAGGAAGATGACGTTAAAATGATGGCGGAGTGCATTCGGTTAGACCGAGAATGTGCAGATATGTGTGCATATTTAGCACAATCACTCACGAGAAATTCACCGTTCTCTTCAGATTTAGCTGCAGTGTGCGCTAAAATTTGTGAAGCATGTGGTAACGAATGTAAGAAACACGACCACCATGATCATTGTCAAAAATGTGCTGAAGCATGCTTCAAATGTGCTGAAGCTTGTAAAGCAGTTGCATAATCATTTCCGTCAAACATAATAGTGGCACGCTGATAAAGTCATCAGTATGCCACTTCTTTTATTTTCTTATCCATTTATAGCCGACACCCCACACAGTATGAAAATATTCATCAATAGGAAAGCCTGCTCCTCTAATTTTTTCACGCATATTTCTTACATGTGAATCTACTGTGCGGCCTTCAGTTTCAGAATCCATACCCCAGATTAAATCAATTAATTGATCTCTACTAAATACTATATCTGGATTTTTCATGAATAATCCAATGAGTGCAAACTCTTTAGGTGTCAATTTAATATATCTACCCTTGTAAGACAGTTCAAATTGATCTTTATTCCATGCCAGTCCATCTATCTCAATTATACTGCCAGGTTGCCTCCGCCTTAATAACGCCTCAATCCGAGCAATCAACTCTGATTCATCAAATGGTTTTGTAACATAGTCATCAGCGCCAAGCATAAGTCCTTTTACGATATCCTCTTTCTGCTCGCGTGCTGTCACCATTATAATGGGCACATCAGAATATTTTCGTATTTCTCTACAAGCCTCCCAACCATCCATTTCAGGCATCATGATGTCGAGCAATACTACATCAAAATTTTCTTCCTGAATATACATGAGTCCTTCTTTAGCAGATTGGGCTTTTCTGCAATCAAACTGGTAGGGCTCCAAGTACAAACATAACAATTCCAACATTCTTTCTTCATCATCTATCAATAGGATTTTGTTCATTTGCAACTCCTTTTAGTAAGGACACGATAAAAACCGTACCCTTTCCTTGTGCGCTTTCCACTCTAATGTCTCCTCCATGCAATTCAACAATTTCTTTAGCAATGGTCAGTCCGAGTCCGGACCCTCCGTTCGCGCGCGACCTTGATTTATCTACACGGTAAAGACGTTCAAATATGTACGGCACATCTTCTTCGGGAATACCTTCACCAGTGTCGGAGATGATTATCAATATCTCATTGTTATTCTCACTTACTTCCATTTTAATGCTGTGTTCAAAAGGTGTGTATTTTATTGCGTTATCTAATATATTCAGCAACACTTGTCTGATTCTGAAGGGATCAACATAAGCAACAAGATTATCCGGACAATCAAAAGTAAATGTTATATTTTTTTCATTAATTGCAGGTTGGATGCGTCTCACGACAGTATGAATCACCCTTTCTAATGCTATTTTTTCTTTACTGATGGCAAATTCATTATGATCTATTTTAGCCAATTCAAATAGATTTTGAATAAGTCCGACTAAATGTGATGTTTCTTCCTGAATAATACTAATGTATTGGTTTCTATTCTTAATAGATATGTCTTCTCGACTGAGGATATCTGTATAACCCTTAAGATAAGTTAACGGTGTACGGAGTTCGTGTGAAATACTTCCTAAAAATTCGTTTCTTTCATTTTTTAATCGTTCGAGATCTTTGGATAATGTTGAAATTGAAGTTGCCAGTTCACCAAGCTCGTCCTTACGCTCAGTGTTCAACTCTATTTCATGATGACCTCTACTTAAGTGCTCCGTCGCTTTTTTCATTTTTATCAACGGCTGTGTTACCACTCTGGAAAGTATGAACACTGTAATGATTGTCAAAAAGACTGTCAGCACACCAAGAAGTAAAAATTGTTGGCTGAGTTGATCGATGATTCTTTTGATATTATTGCTGTCAGCAAACATGAACACGTGTCCTACATGGCTTCCATCTATAGTAACCGGGCTGTCTGTAGATACATACGGTTCATTTGACCAGTCTGATTCAAGAATCACTCCGCCCTCCGGAACACCGTCATGATCAGTATGTTCCACAACTGTTCTTATTATTGGTTCACTCGGGTTAGAACTGGTTATTATCTCTCCAAAGGGATCAGTTATCACGACGATGAATTCCGATTCCGACTCCATAATGGCGACATGCTCTATTGTAGAAGAATTATAGTTTTCTTCCAATACGTGACTATGAGCATTTCCACGAGATAAAAGGTCTCTCATCACTTCTTCAACACGATCTTCGACCAGGTTGGTATATAAGATGTAAAATAATATAATTTCAACTGTCATAATAACCAAAAAGAATAGCAGACCTATCTTCAAAGATAATTTGTATAACATAACAACCCTCTTTTTTATGAAATATAGACAAACTATGAAATTTGAAAATAAGTATGTTTAAATGATATTACTAAATAGTAACATTCATTGGACATTCGCCTCGCTCAAAATCTTCTCCCACGAATCTCCAGAATCATTATTAGTTAAATATGCATCTTCATTCACAGTATATATCGCGAGTTCTTCAGTGTTCTCCGGATTTTGTGCGATGTATAATATCGCATCGTCATTGTTCAATTCAGGTAAATCAATGCTTTCCTCATCATTATTTGTGACATTTCTCTTCAAGAGCTCTACACGCTCACCATAGGTTGAATAATATAAATAATCTTCGAAGAAATATACAGCTGTGCCAGAATAATTGTCATCAGTTATTAATTGAAAATCATTTCCCCCATTTTCAGATAAATATATTCCGGTAGAAGTGGCAGCAGCTACATAATCTGAGTTTGTTGGATGTATAGCGACATCTAATATAATACCTTCAAGACCGTCGACATTTACCTCTTCCCAAGTCTCTCCATTATCAACACTGCTGAAAAAACCTACATCGAGTTCAGAGTTTCTTTCAGGGTTCATGAGAAAAATATCATGACTGTTATACCCGACTGCTATGACATGGTAATCAGTTTCACCTTCAAACTTAATATGCTCAAGCGTTCGGCCACCATCAAAACTACGTTGAATACCGATAGGGTCGGGTAGGTCAGAATCCCCACCAGGATGCCCGGATGTATAGAACCCTTCATCTACAGCATTGAAGCCCATATAGTCATAATAATTTCTAGTCGTTCCATACCATTCACCATCGCGATATATTTTCAGGCCACCATGGGTCGCAAAATATAATCCATCAGTTTCACCTGCATAACCCATGCCATGAATATGATCGATAGTGTCATTAAAAGGAACCTCAAAGTCTCTCTCTTGATTTGTTGTGCATCCCACTAGAAATATTGCCGATAAAAATACTGAAAAAATAGTTAATTGTTTTAACATTATTAATTCCTCCTGTACATAATCAAATAATAAACCCTGTGTTATTCTATCTAGTTTATTATTTTTATATGGATTTTTTGTGCAGACGAGAGAATTTATTAATTTTAAATAACAACTACCGTTAATACAAAGTTATAGTCTTTGTAAAATACATATAAACTTCATGAAATCTGCATCGAAACTGCATTTATAATTAGTATAGTTTTTACTAGCTCAGAAAATGGAGGTTAGTTATATGAAAAAAAGCAAAGTAGTATTAGGTTTATTCTTAGTTTCAACAGCGGTTTTATTAGCAGCATGCAACGGTGAAGATACTGACACGACTAACGACGAGGAAGAAACTGACACGGAATCAGGCGGACATTCTGAAGGTCATATGGACCACTCAGCTGAAGAAATGTCCAGTTCCGGTGAAGTTCCTGATGAACTCGAAGAAGCAGAAAATCCGACATTTGAAGTTGGAAGTCAAGCAATCATAGTTGCCGAGCACATGCAAGGTATGGACGGTGCTGAAGCTACAATTTCAGGTGCATTTACTACAACAGTTTATACCGTATCATTCACTCCGACTGATGGTGGAGAGCCGGTAGAAGATCACAAATGGGTCATTCATGAAGAACTTGAGAATCCTGATGACGCACCATTAGAACCGGGCACAGAAGTGGTGCTTGAAGCAGACCATATGTCAGGTATGGAAGGTGCAACTGCTACGATTGATTCAGCAGAAGAAACGACTGTCTATATGGTTGATTTTATTACTACAGATACTGAGGAAGAAGTACAGTATCATAAATGGGTGACTGAAGAAGAACTCGAACCAGTAGAATAACATTTCATAAGATTAACTCATTATGTCAAACCTATAATAATCCCCTTCGTATCGCAGGTAACAAAACCTTTGGCACGAAGGGGTTTAACTATGATTCACTCTTGTAAAATATACATAATCAGATTTTCGATAATTCTTACTTAGTATCAGCAAAATATTCAGTTAACCGCATGA
>JBGYPO010000003.1:0-9098 GCA_041838435.1 Aliicoccus sp.
ACGATCAAAGCAATTTTACACCATTTCGATTCTGAGATTGATATTAAAATGATGCCGCTTGAGAACTGCAGTGTCAGTCGTATCGAGTACGACGGTAAAGATGGTAAAATATTAGAAATGAATATTGAAACGCATTAAAAAGAAACACCTGAAGGTCTTATCTTAAATCGATGAGATTCTCAGGTGTTTTCTTATTGGATATTTTAGTTCGGTGTTCACCACAGCATATTTGAAAGCTCTCAGGAACACTTTTTTCTCAAAGGTGTTCACCACAGCATGTTCGAAAGCTCTCAGGAACACTTTTTTCTCAAAGGTGTTCACCACAGCATGTTTGAAAGCTCTCAGGAACACTAACTTACAAATACCCCTTATAAACTCTCTTTCACAACTTTTCGGTAATATAAAAGTGAGAACAAACCAAAGATCGAGTACAGTAACGTATACAAAATGATTACTGTTACAGTAGGCACTAAAAGCTCACTGCCAAATATGAACCAGCCTGCACGCACTGCGAACACGGAGTGCAGAATTCCAATCAACAACGGTATTCCAAATGAGAATAGCATCTTTAATGCCAAACCGCGTAACATTTCTGATTCAGTAAATCCAAGCTTTCTTAAAATCGTATAGTTACCACGCTCTTCATCACATTCTGCGATTTGTTTAAAGTATAGTATACAGCCTGAAGCGACCAAGAACGCAAGGCCGATAAAGCCCATGATGAACATCGTAAGTCCCATTATTTGTTTCATGTATTGCGTCTCACTCGTTTTATTTTGGAAATATGCCCATGAATCCTCCGGGACGTGCGGATTAAAGGCATTCTGCACGACTTCCAGCACTTCTTCATTGTCATCTTCAACATCCATTGCGTATACAGTTCTCTCAAAATATAGCTTATCATCCATATGAGTCTCTAGTAATTCATATATCTCATTATCTAAAACAAGCGCTGGTTGTCCGTAAGTATAAGCTGAAGGAACAACAGCGTTTTCCTGCTGTTTAGTTATGGTAATCAATCGTTCAAATCCTTCATCATTATTAAAAATTAACTCTTCTAACTCGCTTAAATTCATAAGTTCATCGATTATACTCATGCTGCCTGTGAGAATCCCCATATCACCTTCAACATCAATATCAGGAAAATGTTTATCGGATACCACACTCATCGTACCTATCGTTTGATCTTCATCTAAACCCATTATAGTTGAGGCTTGGCTTTCTGGAAGTTCGATCATATAAGACCTAAAATCAAATGAGATAGTTTCGTGCATAATGTCTTCTTCGGTTAATGCGTCACTCACAACCGGAAGGGCTGTTTCATCTTCTGTAACAAATATATAATCATATGGATTCATTAACTCCGCCATACGCTCCGTTGAATAATACGAAATATAAGCAAGTGACATCGCTGTTAAACTTATTGCGGTAATCGTTGTGATTAATGTCAGTAGAAACGCATTGGATTTCATCTTAAACATAATTGATGAAGTTGCGAGCACATCATTTACATTCACATGGCCATTTTTTGATTTCCTATAAATATTTAAAAACAGTGAGACGGTAAATTTAAAGATAAAGTACGCACCAACAATCGTCAGGAAAAGGACAAGTATCATTAAAGGAAACGTATACATTGGCATTTCTGATGCTATATCAAACAGGTTCTCACTCAATAGATATCCACCAACAATCATCACAAACCCAAGCGCACCAAGTATATATGTGAATACATTCGGACGTTTCAATTTAACTTCACTAATGCCTTCAAGCTTCATCAATGTGATTAACTTTGTGCGTTTAATAAATACAGTGTTTTGAATTAACAAAATGATAAAAATCGCTATAAATAGCACGACGGTATAAAGCAGCGAATCCATACTAAATTGGAAAGTAACCACAGACTCTATCCCCATCATTCGAAACAGAATCATATTAAGTAGACGTGAGAATAATAAGCCTAATAATATACCAATCATTACACTCCCGAAGTAGATAATGATATTCTCGAGAACGAGCATGCGCAATATTTTTAGATCGGTCATTCCGATTAGCTTATATAGTGCGAGCTCTTTATGTCTTCGCTTAATAAATAAATGATTCGCAAACATGACGAATGTCACAATAATAATTAAAATTACGACTGAACCTGCAATAAATGCTTCCATTGCGCCATCTTCGCCAGCAATTTCATTTTGTGCCTGATTGTTCGTTGCAAGCAATAGAAATGAATAGAACAACGTCACACTAAATATAAGTGAAAATAAGTACAGCACATAACGACTAAAATTTTTAAAGAAGTTCTTAAGTACAATCTGATTAAAGCTCATCCTTCACACCACCAAGCACTCGATGTGTATCTAAAATTTCTTTATGATATAAATCTTGAGACTTCTCACCTTTAACAAGCGTTGAGTAAACGCGCCCGTCTTTTAGAAAAATGATTCTATCCGAATAGCTCGCAGCTGCAGCGTCATGTGTCACCATCATAATCGTTGCTGACTTTTCGACTTGAAGCTGTCTTAATTTTTCAAGTAAATCACTTGCACTTTTTGAATCTAGCGCACCTGTCGGCTCATCAGCAAAAATAATTTTAGGTTCATGGATAAAAGCCCGTGCGGCTGATGTTCTTTGCTTCTGGCCCCCAGAAATTTCATACGGATATTTATCAGTGATGTCTGTTATTCCTAAACTATTTGTTAAATCATCAACACGCCCATTTGATTCTTGTTTTGACATATTACGAATAGACAAAGGCAGTAAAATGTTTTCACGCACCGTTAACGTATCGAGCAAGTTATATTCTTGAAAGATAAACCCTAAATCATTCTTTCTAAAAATAGATAGTTTTTTGTTATTTAATTGATGCAACGATTCATTATCTATAATAATTTCACCGCTTGACGGTTTATCAATAGAACTTAACACATTTAATAATGTTGTTTTACCTGAACCAGATGCACCCATAATGGATATAAACTCGCCTCGGTTTAGTTCTAAATCTATCCCTTTTAACACTTCTGTCTTGTTGACTCGGTTTCCAAATGTTTTTACAATGTTATTCGCTTTTAAAATCATGGTCATCGCTCCTGTTCAACTGAATACATCAATTATAGTTTCTATCTCACATTTATTCGTTTGATTCTAGTGACAAAGAAAAAATCGATATGACATTATTGTCACATCGACTGAATTTTCGTCATATCATTCACTTTTGGGAACTTTAGCACAACTATCGTGTACACACCATATTCAGATTCAACCGAGATATCTATCTCAAGCGCATCAGCAGCTTCTTTTGCTAAATATAATCCCATCCCTGTAGATTGTGATTCTGTTTTATCTGATGTTGATGTAAAACCCGCATCGAATAAACGGCTCATGTCAGCTTTCTTAATACCTCTGCCATAATCTTTAATGGAGAAGTGAACGAAACCATCAACCATCGTCGTGCGAATTTCAATATCATTCGATTCGGAATATTTCACTGCGTTTGATATCAGTTGATCAATGATGAACGACACCCACTTCATATCATTAACAACCGCTTCAACATTTAAATGAATATCGAATCCAATACCTTTATGTAAACAGATGGTTCTTAACTTCTGGACGGAATGACCAATGATACTTTTTAAATCTATCGACTCAAAATGCAAATCATTTTTGATATTCGGCAAGCGTTTTAAATATAAAATTTCGTTCAGCTTCTGATCGATCCGCTGCCACTCAATGGATAACTTTTCTTTATCCTTTTGATTTAAGTCATTCAACATCAATTGCATCGTTGTCAGCGGCATTTTTAAATCATGGATAAAGCGCGTCATTTCATCTAAATTTTCTTTTGTACGTGATGATTCTTTTTCGACTTCTTTATAATACTGAGACTTTAAGCGGTCTAGTGTTTGTAAATATTCATCCTGGAAGTTTGTACGTGCCCGCTGTAAATGCTCAATGTCTTCATGTTTAGAAATACTTCTCACATCTTTATAAAATTGCCGCTTGCGACGGTAATCAAAATACATACCGAGTCCAATAATAAGAACGTTTATAAGCACGATATATATCAGAGACTGCATCGGGATTGACGGATCTATATACCCTATAAACAATATGCTGAGGTTCAGAATCGCCAGGATTATAAAATAGGGATAATATTCTCTTATGTACATCATTGTCTATCACTTTTCAGCATATAGCCATACCCAGTCTTTGTTGTAATCGCATCAGTGAGCCCAATCGATTCAAGCCGTTTTCTTAACCGGTTTACGTTTACCGTCAGCGTATTATCACTAATAAATCTTGAATCATCCCATAGTGCTTCTATAATTTCATCGCGCGTTACAACTTGATTAACGTTCTGACTCAGAATAGACAATATGAACGATTCGTTTTTCGTCAGTTCAATCTCGGAATCCCCGCTTATTACTACCAATCGTTTAAAATCAAATACTGCATCTCTGAATTTAAACACATCTAAAGCCTGATGTTGATATTCATATGTCCGACGTATCAATGCCTCCACTTTTGCTTTTAACACATCAAAGTGAAACGGTTTTTGAACATAATCGTCTGCACCAAGCGACATACCCATCACCATATCTGTCGGATGGTCTCTAGACGATAAAAAGATTATCGGCAAGTTAGAGACATCCCGAATCATGCGACACCAGTAGAAGCCATCATATTTTGGCAATGTGATGTCTATAATGACAAGCTCTGGTTCCACAGCAATAAAGTCCTGCATGACATTTGAAAAATCAGATACACCCGCAACTTCATAATCCCATTCTTGGAATCGTTCTGTCAGTTCGTCCATCAACGTCCGGTCATCTTCAATGATAAAAATTTTAGTCATTAAACTACACCTGCTACTCTCCCCGCTTAATTGGCACAACGCGTAAGTATGTTAAACAGCGCCATATCCATTCAAACGGTCCGTATGTAAAGTATTTCATCCAAATATGACTTAGCGCAACCTGAACGATAAAGAACCCTATACTAATCGGAATAAAATATACCGCATCGACTTGATCATATAACCCGCTTACTTTAAAGAATGTCACCATTACAACACTCTGTATTAAGTAATTCGTCAGTGCCATCTGTCCAGCAGGTTGAAGTAATCGTACAAGAACAGGCACTTTTACAAATAATATCACAAGCACCGCAACATAACCGAGTGCGACCAGTGGTCCACCGAATGTATATGAGAATCCACTTATTATTTCCTCAGTCGGTGTGACAGGAAACGTCATATAGTAGCCCGTATATAATTTAATGGGAATACCTATGAGTAATGCAATTGCACCGAATATCCCTATCTTCTTAAGATGATTATGAAACGTCATATGTAAATTCTTCTGACCCACATATAATCCGAGTAAAAACATCGCGAGTACGATTGGCATCGTGATGATTATTCCAGTTGTTGATAATAAGAACATCGTCGTGTTGGCGCCCAGTAAATCCATATAAGTACCGTTCTGCATAATCTCCGTCATGTTAATATTCAAGAAACCTGGAACTTTATCGGCTCCGGTTGTATCGAGTGTTTCTAAACCTGATAAACGACTCATCAGTAGAGCAAGCGCACCTATAAACAGTGTGCCCACAACAAAAATAATAATCGGAACAACTAAGTTTACAACTGGCTTCACGCGTGCAAATAATAATAGCCAGAATCCCGTAATTGCATATTGCGTTAAAATATCGCCAAACCAAATGAATATGCCGTGCAGAATACCGATAATCAGCAAAATAACCAGGCGTCTTACAAACAATAAATCTGGTTTATCAGATTTTAAACGCGCGCGTTCCATGAAAATATAAAAGCTAAGACCAAATAAAAATGAAAACATCGTAAAAAAACTAGATGTGACAAACGCGTTGATGAACCATAATGAATATTCGTTCGCTGTACCTGTGTAGCTATCACCAAGTTCGCCTGTACCTAAATCCACGTAAGACCCTGCAAAAGTCATGATATTCATCATTAAAATACCAAGGAGCGCGACAGCGCGCACGGCATCGATTTCATTAATCCTTTTATTCTGTTCTGTTGGTAGATGCATGACTTACTCCTTTAAGTAAACTTAAACAGGGCCAGATAAACATCTAACCCCGCCCTTTATAAAAACCAGCCTATATTAAACCACTGTATGTCTTGCCCTGTCGCATACATATAGACGACATAAATAATCAGTCCGACCAGCGGCAGGAACACAAACAAGAATATAAATAGTTTAAACACTTTTGTAAATATGAAAAATAATAACCTTAGTACAAGCAAGACCACAAAAATAATTAATATATTTTGAATGTTCATCTCAAGCGGATAGAGTTCAAAATATTGAATTAAGAAAATGATAATGAATGATAGTACCAAGTATAAAATCCCTTGTAACACATACTTCATTATTTTAACCTCATCTCAAAATGTTTAACATGGATTATAAAACCATGCAAAACAACGTTACTTGCAGAAGTTATCGATAAAATTCTGATGTGTAATTTTCTCAGCTAACACATGACCATATTGCGCTTCAATTTTATCTACGAAATTTTTATATTCACCTGCGTGATTGAGATCTTTTACGTAATCAAATATGCCATCAAAATCAGAACCAAGACCAATATAATTCGTTCCGCCAAGTTCAATAATGCGGTCGATATGCGGGAATAAATCTTCTATTTCACACGCACCTTCTTTAATGAAAGGCGGGTTGAACACAAGATTAATCATGCCACCTTTTTCAATAATCTGACTGATTTGTGAATCTGTTAGGTTACGCAGGTGATTCATGATTGCTCTCGAATTTGAGTGACTCGCGAACACGCGATCAGCACGGGAGATGATATCATCAAAACCATTCTCATTTAAATGACTCACATCGACGAGTACGTTGTATTCATTACATAAGTCTATGACATCAAACCCAAAGTTTGTCAGTCCAGCAAGACGTTTCTCACCTACACCATCAGCAACTAAGTTCGCATTGTTCCATGTCAAACCAAGACTTAGTACACCAAGTCTAAATAATGTTTTTAATTTCATTAAATCATTGCCGAATGCATCTGAACCTTCAAGCGTTAACACAGCACCGATTTCATTATCCTTTAATCCTGGAATTTGTTTTAAATCAGTAATGTGCACAACATCAGGCTGCGTTAAAATCTCATCATAGAAACAATCGACCTGCTCTAGTGCGTGTTGCCATTTTTCATTGTCTGGAATTGCCGGAGATAAAAATATTGCGAAGAATTGTACTTTAACGCCACCTTGTTCTAAACGTGCTCTGTTTGTATCAATACTGTCATGATTTGCGAAATCAAGTTCACGTTTCTTAAACATATATGTATTACGTTTATCCACCTGAAGTTTCAAAAGTGCATCGCAGTGTGTATCAATAATATTCATCTAAAAGTAACCTCCATTATTTTACTATGTACAATTACATACTAAAACGCGTATAATATTGATAAAAATAAGAATACGAGGGTTATTATGCAAAAAGTAAGTACATATTTAAAATTTATTATACCATCTTTGGCTGGATTGTTCTTTTTCTTAATGCCAATTTCAACAGAAGATGGTACATCAATTCCAATCGCAATCATAGCGAATTGGTTCCAGGATTTACTTGGAAATGATGTCATTGTCGTTCTTGTCGCTATTATCATACTCATCGCGGCGCTCATGACTATCTTACTCAGTTTTAATATCGTGAAAACAAAAAGTGATTTACTCAACTCATTGTTTAAAGTCGGTATCATCTGGGTCATTATCAGAATTGTTGCTGCAATCTTTGTCATCATGGCATTATTTAATATTGGACCAGAGATTGTAATTTCTGCAGATACCGGCAACTTAATGTTAAGAGATTTATTACCAACATTATTTTCTGTCTTCATATTCGCGGGCATTTTATTACCTCTACTTTTGAATTACGGGTTAATTGAATTTGTTGGGACATTATTTACAAAAGTGATGCGCCCGTTGTTTACACTACCCGGTCGTTCAACTGTAGATAACCTAGCCTCTTGGGTGGGTGACGGCACAGTCGGTGTTATCTTAACTGCACGCCAGTATGAGAAAGGCTTCTATTCACTCCGTGAAGCATCTGTCATCGCGACCACGTTCTCGGTAGTGTCTATTACTTTCTCAATCGTCATTTTAGAATATATTGATCTTATGCCTTACTTTGGAATCTATTACGGGACAATCGTGCTTGTTGGTATTGTCTGTGCGTTAATCATGCCACGGATTCCACCATTATCTAGAATTCCGGATACATACTATAATGATGTGGATGCACTCGAAGAAGATATCCCACGCTCACATTCTGTCGTAAGTTGGGCAAAAGAGACAGCACTGGGTACTGCAAAAAATGCACCCGGCATAAAAGGATTTTCTCAAGAAGCATTGAAGACAGTGAGTGAAATGCTTTTTACAGTACTTCCTGTTGTTATGGCAGTTGGTACACTTGGAACAATTGTTGCTGAAGGTACACCTGTGTTCCAAATTATCGGTGCACCATTCGTGCCGATCTTAGAATTCTTGAATGTACCTGAAGCTGCGCGAGCGGCTGAAACACTCTTTGTCGGTTTTATAGATATGTTCTTACCAGCGGTATTTATTGCAGACGTTGAGAGTGAAATGACGCGCTTTATCATTGGTACGCTTAGTATCACGCAGTTAATTTATTTATCAGAAGTCGGGGGCGTAATTTTAGCATCGAAAATTCCGATTAATATATTCAAACTGTTTATTATTTTCTTATTGAGAACTGCTATATCGTTACCAATTATTATTTTAGTTGCGCACCTTGTGTTCTAATAATGTTAATTACAAGTTACAGTGTCCTCCTGAATGGTTTTACTCACTCTAGAGAACACTTTTTGGATCTGGGTGTCACACACAACAGTTTCTGACCTTCTGTGTGACACTTTTTGCCTCCAGGTGTTCACCACAGTAGTTTTTTAAGTCATGGGGAACACTTTATGCTTCTAGGTGTTCACCACAGAAATTTTTTAGGTCATGGGGAACACTTTTTGCTTCTAGGTGTTCACCACAGTAGTTTTTTAAGTCATGGGGA
>JBGYPO010000004.1:0-14825 GCA_041838435.1 Aliicoccus sp.
AAACAAAAAATTGAGGTCTTCTATTTGCTTATATTGATGCTGAGACTAAAAATAAATACTTGTAGGAATAGTCTAAACTTTTCTTGAACCTTTCTTAGATAAAAAAGTGAGTTTTATATAAAAGCGAAATATACGGATAAAACTCAAAAATAAATTTGTAAAGATGCTTATAAGTGACCAAGTGAGTAATAAAATATTTGAAAAAAATAAGGAGTTAAATACATTTATGTTGGTTGTTGTGTTGTTGATAAAACATTAGAACATAAAAAAATGTATGGAGCAAATAGTTTTAGACATCATTTTTTTACATTCCGAACTTACCATAAACCCCTTAAGAATGCATTATCAATCAGTATACTAACGCAGTATTTGAAAGAATTGGAAAACAAAGAATTTTTTTCCTTACGCAACCTCTTCCCCGTATCAGCGAGCGCTCTCCTTGGCACGCTCTCCACTAATCTACAGCTAACTCCATAAAACCCCCAAAAACAGACATCATCACCATTATCTTATATAATGAAACCATCACTTTTGGAGGATTAACTAATGATGAATCGATGGACGAAGCAAATTGCTGCGCTTGCACTCACAGTTCCGACACTTCTACTCTTCACAAGCGAAGAGACGGATGCACAAACATCTCCTGCTGACGATTATTACCGCTACGTAAACGAAGACTGGCTCGACTCAACTAGAATCCCAACTTACGCACCAATTATAGATGATGTATATGAACTGAGCACGACGATCAACACGATGCTATATTATGACGTCGTCGACATGGTAAACGGGGAAATCCCTGTAGACACGCCTGAGATGGAACAATTTCTCGATTTATTCGAAATCGCAAACGATTGGAATATGCGCAATGATTTAGGCAACGACCCAATCCTGCCGTATTTCGATAATATTCATGCGCTCGAATCAATCGAGGAACTCAATGATGTATTCAGCACGTGGTACACGGAAGGATATCATCTGCCATTTCGTTTCAGCGTGTTTGAGGACTTTATCGATTCAACCCAATATACAGTGTATTTAGATACGCTATATTTATTCTTACCTGATAAAAACCTATACGGTACCGATGAAGGTGACGTCATGCTTGAAGTGTTCCGGGATACAAGAACTGAACTTCT
The DNA here is from genome assembly GCA_041838435.1 of Aliicoccus sp. Classification (GTDB taxonomy): domain Bacteria; phylum Bacillota; class Bacilli; order Staphylococcales; family Salinicoccaceae; genus Aliicoccus. The sequence goes on from JBGYPO010000004.1 coordinate 1,140, forward strand.
GGAGCTATATGGTTATGACGAAGCTGAAGCGACTGAGCTTGTAGATCTGGCGATTGAGATGGATGAAATTATGGCGCCGTATATGAAATCAGCCGAAGAGATGAGTGAAGCGATTGGCGCTTATAACCCTTATGATTATGAGGATTGGACGGACATGTCGGAGACGATGGATTTCGATCAAATTTACATTGATATATCCGGGACTGAAATTGATGAGATCATCGTGACATCGCCTGAGTATTTTGAGAATTTTGATATGATTTTTAATGATGAAAATCTTGAGCAGTTAAAAGCAAAATTACTTGTGGAACTTGCAGTTTCAAGTGCAGAATATCTGACGCAGGAACATATAGAAACTGAAATATTGTTTGAAGATGCGATGTACGGCATTGAGTCGACACGCTACATGGATGGTTGGTATGCATTCTCTTTCACAAGAAACTTATTTGGGGATGCACTGGGTAAATACTATGGACAAACGTATTTTAGTGAAGAAGACCGCGACCATGTGACAGAGATGGCTGAGAATGTCATCGATGTATATATAGAACGTTTAGAAAATAACGATTGGTTGTCTGAAGACACGATTGATCAAGCAATTGTAAAACTCGAGGCGATGGAGTTATACATTGGTTACCCAGACGCTATGCCGGATTACTACGATTTTATTACCATCAATCCCGAGCACAATCTGATAGAGTTCATCGTAGAATTTAATGAAGCATATACAGAAAATATGTTCTCAAAATTAGGTGAGACAGTGGACCGTGATGACTGGGGCGGAATTACAGCCGATATGGTCAATGCGTTCTACAGCGATGACTCAAACGGCATTTACTTCCCGGCTGCAATTCTGCAGTATCCGTTTTACTCAGATGAAATGAGTCTCAGCGAACAATACGGCGGCATCGGCGCAGTTATCGGTCATGAGATTTCCCACGCATTTGATACACGTGGTGCTCAATTTGATCAATACGGCAGTTTATCGAATTGGTGGACGGATGAAGACTATGCAGCATTTGAAGAGCGCTCGGCAGCAATGATTGAACTATTTGAAGATGCAGAGTACGGTGTATCGACAGTTAATCCAAGAATGACGTTAAATGAGAACATCGCAGATCAAGGCGGATTAAGAGTCGCGCTTGAGGCACTAAAGAAAGATGACACAGCAAATTACGAAGAATTTTTTGAATCTTGGGCGCGTGTATGGCGTGAGAAAACAACAGATGAATATTCACGTTACATCAACCTCTCAGCCGTGCATGCACCGAGTCCGTTACGCGTGAACATTCAGCTTGCGAACATGGATGAATTTTACGAAGCATATGAAATAGAAGAAGACGACGATATGTACATTCCAGAAGACGAACGCATGGAGATTTGGTAATCTCGTGCGTACCCAAATAAAAAGCAACGGAGGCAGCTATATACATGCAAAAATTAACTTTTTCCATTGTAGCAGTAGTCGCCATCAGTATAATGCTTATCACGGAAGTATCGGCAGATGTTGAAACTTATAAAAATAGATATGTCGACATGACATTAAAAAGTTATGACGATGCTGTCATTACGATTGGTATTATAGAAAATGGCGAACAGTCATATTACGTATATACAAATGACAGTCAGGAAGAAGACGGGGAAGTTTATCAGTATGAAATTGGTTCAATTACGAAAACATTCACCGGTATGTTAGCGGCACGTGCGATTTTAGACGATAAAATGACGCTCGACGACACGATAGATGAACATTTAGAAATTGATACCGACGATGATTTTCCGACCGTCGAACAATTGTTGACACATACATCAGGCTACGCGCGGATGTATGCGGGACGAACGGATTCGGGTAATAGAAACAATCCATTTAGCGGTATTTCAAGAACGGAATTACGCGAACAAGCAGAGCGATTTGTCTCAGATCGTACGATGTATAACTATTCTAACTTTGGTTCAGCATTGCTCGGACTTGTTATAGAAGAGGTTGAAGGCGAAACGTATGAAGATTTAGTCAGAGAATTGTTTGACGAATTTGATATGACATCATCAGAAGTCTATTCAGAATCTGAAATATTAGATATTGAAGAAAACTGGACATGGACTGGTGACGACGCCTACATTCCGGTGGGTGCAATCATTTCTGATGTGAATGATATGTTGAATTATCTAGCCATCAATATTGAAAGTGAGAACGAAGTGGTGGAATTGTCCCACACGAAGCTCGAGTCGATTGACCGCGAACCGGTGCGCATGCGTGACTTGGCTATTAACTTTGACGCGATAGGTTATAAGTGGCGTATCGACGAACAAAATGATATTTACTACCATTCAGGACAAACATCTGACTATGGGAGTTACCTTGCATTTAACAAGGAAGAAGAAGTCGGTGTAATTGTCATGATAAACACCCCGCCGGCGCGTGAACCGAGTTTACCTGTGTTAATCGGGACGAATATTATGCAAGATCTCTTAGATATAGAAGTTGATGATGAGTCATAATAATTCATCAGTGAATAAAATATAATAAATAATTGATATGAACAGTTAAAACTGATATAATATTTGATTGTGAGTAATGAAAATTATTCCTTGCTCGTTGACATCAATGAGCCGCAAAGACCATAAGGAGGTGTAGATAATGCGTGCATATGAAATTTTATATGTAATCCGTCCAGATATCGAGGAAGACGCGAAAAAAGCGTTAGTAGAACGTTTTGATTCAGTCTTAACTGATAACGGCGGTGAAATCGTCGAATCTAAAGAGTGGGGTAAACGTCGTCTTCAATACGAAATCAATGATTTCAAAGATGGCTTCTATCAAATCATCACAGTTAAAGCTGATGAAACTGCTACTTCAGAATTCGATCGACTTGCTAAAATCAGCGACGATATCATTCGTCATATCGTTGTTCGTGATGAGCAATTTGAAGCGAAAGAAAACAAATAATTAACAAACAGGAGTTGTTTGCATGCTAAACCGTGTCGTTCTTGTTGGTCGTTTAACAAGAGATCCTGAACTAAGAGTCAGTCAAAGTAACATACCTGTTGGTACGTTTAATCTAGCGGTTAACCGTCCATTTACAAACCAGCAAGGTGAACGTGGTGCAGATTTTATAAATTGTGTTGTGTTCAGGAAACAAGCTGAAAATGTAAGCCAGTATTTATCTAAAGGTAGTTTGGTTGGCGTCGATGGACGCTTACAATCACGTAGCTACGAAAATAAAGAAGGCCGTACAATATATGTTACTGAAGTCGTATGCGATAGCGTTCAATTCCTAGAGCCAAAGAACAGTGGAAATCGTCAAGAGAACAACTCAAGCATTGCTGACGGTTACGCAAATGCGTATGGAGGCGGCGGCCAGCAAACAGGCAATCGTCAACCCGCGCAAAACAACTATCAATCATCACAAGCGAATCAATCAAAAGATCGTGCGAGTACGAGAGACGACAATCCTTTCTCAAACTCAGATAACGGTCCAGTAGATATTTCAGATGATGATTTACCATTCTAATTAACTCTTATTCGAGGCTTAGAGTGTGAGTTTGTGTGAAATTATGTGCAACACCACGAGCGTATGTGTGAACGCTTGTGGTGTTTTTATTTTGTTCAATTTTCGCTACAACACGATGATATTAGATGCAGTTGCAGCGACCCTACAAAAAAAGAGCCACAAATGGGCTCTTTATCTTTTTATAAAACTTTGTACAATCGATCAGTTGCTTTCGCTCCTGCAATATCTTTATCTGTGAGCGCGTTTTCGGAATAGGACTTCCAACCGACGGTAACCTCTTTGTAACCGATGCGGATTTCAGGGTGATGAATTACTGCTTCTGAGTATACGCTGATTTTTTCAGCAAATCGTACACCATCCAAGTGGCTGTCGAAATTATACTTCTTTACGATTAAATCTTCGTTTTTCAGTACCCAGTCCTTGTCCACTAACTTTTTCACTTGTTCTGTGACATCCATTATTAGCCTCCTAGTAATTAATACTCATCTACATCAGTAGAGTTCAGGTATTTCTCAATCATTTTTCTTACTATACCCGAAACATATAAATATATAGCTAAAATTGTTGTGGATGCGAGCCCGGCAATCAGACCATGTATTGTTGCTGTACGTGTGTCTTCATAGAATATCCAAAGTCCCCAGCCATACAGGAAACCGAAGATTATACCAGTCGTCACCACAAGCAATAAGGAAATTAGAAAGATTTTTAAACGTTTATTCATCTTTAACACCTCTGTATTTACTACTAAAATCCTATCATGAACACGTTTAGAGAACAACGTCAGACAATAGAATGTTAAAAATTGGACAAACATGGAAGTGACATAATTGTCACTTTAAGATTGTAAAATGTTCGTTAATTATAGCGATATTTTTTTCATTTCATTATATGATGTAATTATAAATAGTTTTTGACTGAATAAAAATACTCACATCATGTATAGAGGGGATTATATCGTGGCTAAAAAGAAAATATTAATCATTACAGGGTCATTTGGTAACGGTCATATAAAAGTGACGAATAATGTTGTAGAAGAGTTATCGAATTATAACGTCGATATTCTTGTTCATGATTTATTTCTCGAGGCACATCCGAAGCTTACAAAAGTAGCTCAAGCCTGGTATATCAATAGTTTTACATATTTTCGACCAGCGTATGCCATGTTCTATTATAACCAGCCAACGAAAGTAGAACGATGCTTCTATAATAGATATGGGCTTAAGCGTCTGGTGTATTTAATCGATAAACACCAGCCGGATATGATTCTCTCAACGTTTCCGACACCGGTGTTAAGACATATTAAACGTTTCATTAAGCATGATGTAAAAATACATACGATTATAACAGATTATCGTTTTCATAAGAATTGGTTAATTAAAAAATCTGATTACTACTATGTCGGCTCTGAAAAATTGAAACAGGAACTTATTAATCACGAGAGTCATCCAGAAAATATCAGCATTACAGGTATTCCTGTCGAACGTAAATTCAGTAAGCATGTGAATCGTTCTATATTTTTAAGGCGCCATCAATTAAATCCAAATAAAAAAACAATTATGATTGCAACCGGTGCATTTGGAGTTTTAAAAGGATTCCAAAAAACTATCTCTGAAATATTAAATAAGAAAAATATTCAAATCGTTGTGATTTGCGGTAATAATGCTGCGTTAAAAACAAAGTTGGAACATGCCTTCCATGATAATCCATCAGTCTGCATTATTGGATATACAAACGAAATGAGTGAATGGATGGCAGTATCCGACATACTCATTACAAAGCCTGGCGGCATCACAATTACAGAAGGGCTCACACGCAATATACCAATGGTGTTATACAACCCGGCACCCGGTCAGGAAAAAGAAAATGCTTTGCTTTTTGAAGCAAATAATCTGGCACAGATTGCAGATACGAAAGAAGAATTATTAGAGATTGTTGAATCAATGATATCAAATGTATTTTTACGCAAACGCATGATTCGTAAAATGAAAGAGTTCGAGAAACCACGTGCGACAGAAGACATAGTGAAGCACATTGTCAAATCACTGGATGTTAAACATTCTGTAATGCGGATTAATTCATAGGTATACAATGCCACTATCATATAAGCAAAATTCATTTCTACAATTGCTCATAATGCTGTTTTTGACAGAACTTGCACGCGGTATGTTTATCCTGAGTTACTTACCGGGCATGCCGGCAGTCAGTACACATGTGACACTTACAATAGTGTCACTCGCAGTCACACTTCATTTCGTCACAGATGCCACGACAAACATGTTCATTGGCGGCATTATGAAACGCTTTGGTGCAAAAAAGATACTCTGGATTAGCTATGTCCTGGGCCTCATCAGCTTTAGCCTCGTGCTGATGAAAGACAGCAATATATTTTATATTATTGCTGCCATCATGCTTGGCATCGCAGCCTGTCCAATTTGGATTATCACTTTATCTTCGATACAGGAAGACATACGCGGCAAGCAGATGGGCATCGTGTATTTTATCTGGATGAGCGGCCTCCTGAGTGGAATGGTTGTCATGAATGTGTTGATAACGATTGAGGCGAGACGTTTTGTGTTTATTTTTCCTTTAATATTTTTGGTTAATTTAATTATATTAATGTTTACGAAAATTTCAGTCGTTGTAGATAAAACGAGCGGATGGAAGCGACAGTTTATGAATATGGCAACAGTGATGCGTGCGCACTTACCGGTCCTGCCGGGTATTGTGCTGCAGGCGCTGGCAATCGGTATGCTGATTCCCATATTGCCTAGTTTTATTGTTCGTGAAGCCGGTCTTTTACTCACGGACTATACAATTATTCTTGCAGTAGCAGGCGGTATTTGCAGCATCGCGATTGTGAGTATAGGAAAAGTGTTGGATACATTTAAGTTCATTGTGACCCAGAGTATTATTGTGATTGGTTTTATCATTTTTGGTATATGTATATTGACGATTGCAGGAACAACCGGATTTTGGCCGATTTTGTGGATAGCTGCTATTCTCGGATTTATCTATGGCGTGCTGTTGCCAAGCTGGAATAAATATATGGCACAAAAGATTCACGGGCAGTTAAAAGAAGAGACATGGGGATTCTTTAACTTTGCCCAGGGCATCGGCACGATGCTCGGGCCATTGATAGGCGGACTGCTCGTTGATCTGTCCGGCGATATTTTGACACCGATTTATGTGACGGGGGCAATCTTTATGGCGCTTTCCTTGTATTATATTGTTTATTTTGTGGTGGATCGGAAGAAGGAAGTCCGGGATTGATTTTCATGCCGTGCTTGTTGGTATGATTCACGGCTTAAAGATCGCTGTTGACTTGCACGGGAGTTGTCTAAATGCAAGTCGAAGCCAAAAAAACGGTGTTGACTTGCACGGGAGTTGTCTAAATGCAAGTCGTGGCCCAAAAAACGGTGTTGACTTGCACGGCAGTTGTCTAAATGCAAGTCGTGGCCAAAAAAACGGTGTTGACTTGCACGGCAGGTGTCTAAATGCAAGTCGCGGCCAAAAAACCGGTGCTGACTTGCACGGCAGTTGTCTAAATGCAAGTCGAAGCCAAAAAAACGGTGTTGACTTGCACAGCAGTTGTCTAAATGCAAGTCGAAGCCAAAAAAAGGGTGCTGACTTGCACGGCAGTTGTCTAAATGCAAGTCGAAGCCAAAAAAAGGGTGCTGACTTGCATGGCAGAGTCATTTTGTGTGCGGGAGCAGCCAAAATCTCGAGCTGCCGCACACGCAGAGTCATTTTGTGTGCGGGAGAAGCCAAAATCACAAGCTGCCGCACACGCAGGCCACCAGACGCTGTTATCAAACAAAAAAATCGTCCTGAATCTGATTCAGGGCGATTTTTTACTCTCTCAGTCACACATCACAATAAATAATCTATTCTAAGTTTCTCAATGCCTGATTCAATAATAAATTGTAGTCAACATAATATTCTTCTGCTGACATCGTCCCTAAAAACAAACCATTTTCAAGTTGTGCGAATCGTGTGATTTGTCCCTCTGTCATCGTATCTAAATATTCAACGAGCGGGATGTCAAAGATGCTCGCATCAACCATGCCATTTTCATCAATTGCGTCTTCCGGTGCTTCAGCTAAATAATCTGTGCCACCTGATGTATATAGTTTATGAAAAATATTCATTAAATGATTCAACTGCATGTTAAATTCCATATCATTTATAATCTCGTCTTCATACGCAGCTAATAATTCTTCTATAACCTGCACGTCAAAAGCGGATAAATCCCCTGTCGGAATTGATGTTGCGTCTTCATCGAATTGGAACATTCCGTCTGCATTTAAATACACATCATGTGTAATGGAATCATCGAGTGTAAGTTCTGTTTCTGATTCTTCAACATCTTCCTCAGTCGTTTCTTCATCTGATTCTAGAGCTTCATCTTCTTCAACTATATCCTCTTCTTCAGTTACCTCTTCTTCAGTTACCACTTCTTCTTCTTGAACGTCTGCATCCGGTGTCCCTACGATGTCTGCGTCTTCTGAGCTGCCGGCAGGAACCAGGAATGTAAATGCTCCAAAGAGTAATAGTATTAAGTAAGTAATGATCTGGGTCATTGGAATTGCTCCTTCTCTTTTGATAACGTTATTATGATATGACCTTCATCAATAATCAACTGAAATGGTTATGTAACAATATTTATAATCGAAATTTGATATAATAAATCAAAATACATATTGGAGTTTTGGTACATGAGAATATTCATTGGAATATTAGTATCTGTAATGGCTGTACTCATTATTATAGTAGGTACAATTTTTGGCTTAAGAATTTATAATACGTTTGAGCATGGAATTGAAGATAACTCAACAATAAATCATCATAGATATACACAGTATGAAGATGCTGAAGGTGCATTTACGACGACGCACTTTACACATGAACGTGCAAATGGACTTCACCTGGTTCCGGATGAAAGTAACGGTAATACGAAACCAGTTGTAATGCTCAGTGGTAGTGAAGGCAGCATAAATTTTGAATTCGCAACGACGCTTGCAGAAGCCGGCTTTGAAGTGTATACATTATTTTATTTTGGCGGCAGCAACCAACCATCGACACTTGAACATGTGCCACTCGAATTTTTCGGAGATTTTTTAGAGCATGCAGAATTTGAAGACACGGCTGTAACTGTTATCGGGCATGAAAAAGGTTCGGAACTTGCACTCGTACTTACAAATTTTTATGATAATATCGATTCGCTTGTCCTTTACGATCCGCTTCCTCATGTATTTGCAGGCCTGACATTAACGCTTGAGACACAGTCACCATGGTCCTTTAATGAAGAGCCAGTCACATATATCGATCTTCGAGATGCAGATATGATGACGCTAGGTCGCAGTTTACTCAATAAAGCGATTCTTGCACCATCGGATTTTAGGGGTGTATATGAATCTGCACTTGAAAATACGAATGATCCAGAACTCGCAAGAATTCCAACGACAAATTTTAATGGACCGGCACTGATATTTGCGGGTGCGGAAAACCCTAAGTACCCAGGGGATGTTTTCGCGAGAGAACTTGGTCAGACTATGGACAGCGCAGAAGTCCATGTGTTAGAGAACGTTGGGTATGCGTTTTTCCGAACTGACCACTATGAAGACATTCATGTCGGTGGAGAGGAAGAAGCAAACGCGCAGGCAAGGGAAGACAGTTTAGAAATACTAATTGATTTCTTAAATAGGGAATAGTCAATATCGTTGGTATTCAAGCTAAATCACGTTATAATAAAGCTATACATTATAAAGAATGAGGTGTGCGTAGTGAAAAAATTACTATTAGTACTTACGATGATGATAAGTATATTCTTAGTTGCTTGCGGTAACGGCGACGATGAAATTGATGAATCCGAAGAAACTGATACAGATACAACTGAAGATACTGATGAAGAAGAAGCGTCTGATGAGGATGCTACATCAGAAGACGATGCAGATACAGAAGACGATGCAACAGAAGAAGATGCTACTACAGGAGATGACGACGCATCGACTGAAGAAGAGTCTACAGAAGAAGTTGAAACTGCAGATGCAGTAGATGGAAATGAGATTGACGTTTTATCTTCAACTTTCGGAGATGAGTTCTTCGGAGGTGCAGAAGCATATGATTATAATTCAATTCCTGAAGGTTCAACACAAGAAGATGTTGAAGATATGTATGGCACGCACGAAGCACTCTTTGATTCAAACGGAACAGAACTTGCAGTATATGGTAACTTAGCTGTTGAATACTCAGGTGGTTCTGCATACTTTGAAGGTAACGAAGGTGTAGATGTTGAAAGTGCTGCAGATAACCAAGTCGAAAATGTTTATATCTTTGCAGACGTAACGGTTAATGAATTTACAGAACGTTACGGTGTGCCAACGCGTAACTATGATCAGTTCCTACCAGATGAAGGGCAAACGACATACTTTATCTATGACTGGACGCGTGACAACGAATACGCAGTGTATGGCGAAGTCATTAGCGCACATAAAGGACCAGAAGGCGAAGATGTTATTTTAGATGCACCTATCGTATCTGTACTTTACAAAGCAGAGGAACTCGACACATTACCAGAACCATTATATTAATAATCCACCCATATAGAGGCCTACCTTTATGTGGGTTTTCTTTTTTATCCGTCCAGGCTTAAAAATGATATCTTTTGGATTTCTTACATTTATCATTTATAATGTATGAAACTAATAATCACTGAGTCATTCACGCGAATAATCATACAGAGGTGTTTTTCAATGGAGAAAAAACGCATATTTGGATTTAGAAAACTCGCAGGGGTACTAGTAGCTTGTGCTATCGGTGTATCTATATATACGAGCGCTTACGCGCAGGAGCAAAACAACATCATCTACCAGACTATGGGTGGACAAGAAATAGAGATAACCGTCCCTTGGGAATTTGAAGAAGACGTGGATGAAGAAAGTGTGGATTTAACAGACAACCCATTTTTCACAGGTGACGAGGATGTAACTGAAGCAAACGCGTCTAGCTATGTGAATAACCTCGGTGACGTACAACCGTACATGGAAAGTCATTTAGACCAGGTTAACGAAGTGAGAGAGCGCAATAATTTAGAACCACTCGCTTTAGATGAAGAGCTTATTAAATTTGCGACATTAAAAGCAGCCGATATGGCAGAGAACCAGTACTTTGACCACGACAGACCAGGTACTGGAAATGTTGGGCAGCAATATACGTATTTCTTAGATGAAACAGACGATAAAAACCCTGCCAACTTCTCAATGAGTATTACGCTGTTCTCGCTCACGTCAAATGATCCAGAAGCGATTCAAGAAGAGATTTACGATTATCTGACGAATGACAACGGAGAAAGTAATTCAATACTAGAAGCGACTTATAACAGTTTTGGAGTCGCATACTATCATGACGAGGAAAATGACCTCTACTTTGGTGTGCAGATCTTCCATACAGATCCTGTAGAGGATGAAGAAGAGCCTACTGAGGAAGAACCAACAGAAGAAGAGCCAACTGAAGAGGAACCAACAGAAGAGGAACCAACTGAAGAGGAACCAACAGAAGAAGAGCCAACTGAGGAAGAACCAACAGAAGAAGAGCCGACTGAAGAGGAACCAACAGAAGAGGAACCAACAGATGATACACCTGACTTCACAAGAGCAGATGCGGTCATTAACTATCAATATGTAGACCGTACAGTTGAGGACCCTGAGGTTACAAATCATCAAGCAATTCACCTCTTCACAACGTTAAATGAAGAAGTTGTCGATATATTTGAAGCGTCAGACGTATCGGACGAATTGGTATTTAGAGTACCGTTTAATGAATTTGAAGTAGATAGAATCTACCATGAAAGATTAGATCAGAATCTAAACTTCACTTGGAATACAAATGATAATGGCGATAATGTACTAGAAATTACAACACCAGACTTAGATAACGATGATGTTCTAGTATTGATGTCAACAGAAGCTGTAACAGACCCGTTAGAGGAACTCGTAGCAAACGCGACGACAACAATTAGTCAGCTTGGTAATTTATCAGAAGAAGAAACACAACAGTTCATTACACAACTTGAGGCTGCTGAATCAGAAGAAGCAATTAATACAATCATTGAAGAAGCACAACAACTAAATGCAGATAATGATGCAGCATTCAGCTACGCAGATATCGAACTGAGCTACAGCTACCTTGATTTAGTATTTAACCAACATGAAAACAGAGAGTACCAAGCAATTGAGCTTTTACCAACTGTTAATAACGAAGCGGTTAATCCATTTGAGGCATCAGATGTAGAAGATAGTTATACATTTAGAATCAGATTCGATGAGTTTACAGTGAATGAAATTCAAAATGTCGATGATGCGAGTCAAATCCAATTTGAAACGTTGGATTCAGAAGGCGCTCAAGTATTAGAAATTACCGTGAGTGACATGTCTCGATTGTTGCTGCTTGGCGATGAAATTGACCAGCTGAGCGATCAAAGAGAATCAGCACGCACGACAATTTCAGAAATGCAAAATTTAGATGATACACAGCGTACAGACTATAACGCACGTATTGACGGTGCAGAGACAGCAGAAGAAATTGAAACAATACTTGGAGAAGCTGCAGAAGCAGATGCTGACCAAGCGCCAGATCCATTGCAGGATGAGAAAGATGCGGCGAAAGCATCGATTGTAGAACTTCAGTATGTAGAAGAAGCGCAGGTTGCTGATTATAATCAGAGAGTTAACAATGCTGAAAGTACAGAAGAGATTAACATCATTGTAGAAGAAGCAGAGACTGCAAATGAAACTCAAACACCAGACCCGTTAGCTGATGCGAAAGAAGCTGCGAGAAATACGGTTTCTGGATTAGAGTTCTTAGACGAGACACAAGTATCTGAATATAATACTCAAATTGATAACGCTGAGACACAAGAAGCAATTGATGCAGTTGTAACAGAAGCTCAGAACTCTAATGAAGAGCAAACACCAGACCCACTTGCTGGCGAGAAAGAAGCAGCACGTAACACAGTATCTGGTTTAGAATATTTGGATGAATCTCAAGTACAAGAGTTTAATACTCAAATTGATAATGCTGAAACACAGGAAGCAATCAACACAGTGGTATCTGAAGCAGAAAGTGCAAATGAAAATCAAGCACCAGATCCACTTGCTGACGAGAAAGAAGCAGCACGTAACACTGTTTCAGGTTTAGATTATTTGGATGAATCACAAGTGGCTGAGTTCAATACTCAAATTGATAATGCTGAAACACAAGAAGCAATCAACACAGTATTATCTGAAGCGGAAACTCTAAATGAAGAACAGACTCCCGACCCGTTGGCTGATCAGAAAGAAGCAGCACAGGGTACAGTTTCTAGTTTAGAAAACTTGGACGAAACACAAGTATCAGAATTCAATACTCAAATCGATAGCGCCGAGACACAAGAAGCAATCGATTCTGTTGTAACAGAAGCTCAGAACTTGGATGAAGAGCAGGCGCCGGATCCATTACAGGATGAAAAAGATGTAGCGAAAGCATCGATTGTTGAACTTCAGTATGTAGGTGAAGAGCAGGTAGCTGATTATAACCAGCGAATTAATAGTGCTGAGAGTACAGAAGAAATTAATAATATTGTTGAAGAAGCAGTCTCAGCAAACGAAGATCAAACGCCAGACCCATTGGCTGATGAAAAAGAAGCGGCACGTAATACAGTATCTGGTTTAGAGTATTTAGATGAATCTCAAGTTTCAGAGTTCAATAATCGAATTGAAGATGCTGAAACACAAGAAGCGATCAATACGGTGGTATCAGAAGCAGAAAGTGCAAACGAAGACCAAACACCAGACCCGTTAGCTGACGAGAAAGAAGCAGTAAGAAACACAGTTTCTGGCTTAGAGAACTTGGACGAAACACAAGTATCAGAATTCAATACTCAAATCGATAGCGCCGAGACACAAGAAGCAATCGATTCTGTTGTAACAGAAGCTCAGAACTTAGATGAAGACCAGGCACCGGATCCATTGCAGGAAGAAAAAGATGCTGCGAAAGCATCAATTGTTGAACTTCAGTATGTAGATGAAGATCAGGTTGCTGATTATAACCAGCGAATTAACAGTGCTGAGAGTACAGAAGAAATTAATACTATTGTTGAAGAAGCAGTCTCAGCAAACGAAGATCAAACGCCAGACCC
>JBGYPO010000005.1:0-3839 GCA_041838435.1 Aliicoccus sp.
ACAGATTTGACGCTCTTTATAGCAGAAATAGAAAAAACTGCTATGAACAAGCGAATTTCTGGACCGTTTATAACAGCAAATTAAAAACTGTTATAAACATCACAGATTTGACGCTCTTTATAGCAGAAATAGAAAAAACTGCTATGAACAAGCGAATTTCTGGACCGTTTATAACAGCAAATTAAAAACTGTTATAAACATCACAGATTTGATACTCTTTATATCAGAAATAGGAAAAACTGCTACGAACAAGCGAATTTCAGTCTTGCTTATAACACTTTCTCTTATTTTGTGATATTTGAACGATATTACAACTCGAAAATCACACTGAATCCCTTGCTGTGATATTTATCTAGACTTTATCCCAAAAATGACACCTTTAATCATGCTATTATTAATACATCAATCTATTTGGAGGTTACTATGAAACGTCTCGCACTACTACTCACTTTATTCCTCGTTGGATTCTCAAACGAAGATACTGTACATATTTATGATCTGAATGAAGATTGGTTAGAACTCGGTAATTATTTCGAAGAATATGATGTGATTGTATTAGCTGAAAGTACACATAACTCACGTGATATGACAACACTTCATGCAGAGCTAGCACTCTATTTAAACGAACATCATAATTTCTCCACAATTGCTTTTGAGCAGTCGAAAGATTATTGGACTTTCATCAATCATTACAAAGATAGTCACAGTGTTGAGGATGTTATAACTAATATCATCAATCCAAATATGCTATCAATCAATCCACTCTTACCTGAACTTCTTGAGACTGAAACGATGCATGTTACCGGTATGAACTGGTTGAGTAACTCCACAGGAAGACTTACAAACACGACATTTGAAGAATCATTTATTGCTGATGATATTGAACAATATATAGATGCAGCAGACTTTAAGAGAGCTGAATATCGAATGAGAAATTTCACATATGATCTATTAACTAAAAACACAATGGATTTTGCATTGGCAAATGAAACATTAGATATATACAACACAATCATTAATAGTGATTACTTTGACTCGTTATCTCCCGAAAGCAAAGCATATATAAGAGAACGTGTAAATGTGCTAGAGGGTCCTATGCATGAAGATTTCGTTGAGGATCTCGATATTTCGAGTGACAGTGAAGATTATTATGCCCGTCGCGGTAAAGGGATGCTTGAAAATATAGAAGAGCTGGTAGCTGATGATGAAAAAATTATCGTCTATGTTCATAATATGCATGCTTCAAAATCACTCTCTCCAATTAATTATGTCGATGACTTTCGACAAGACGAATTGACATACAGCCTGGGTCACTTTCTTGAGGCATCTGATTTAAATGTACTCACTGTTGCTACAATTTTTAATGAAGCATCAAGTGAATATGAAGCTTTTCAAGGGGACGAAAGTAATGATTATGGTCGTAAACAAGATAAAAGGTCAGTAGAATATTTATTAGGTGAATTTAAGAAGGACCAGTTCTTTGTTCCATTGAATAGTCTAGATTGGGCAGACGAAAAATTACTCATGTATGATTTTGGTCACGAAGAATGGCCAGTCGAATTCATTCCAAATGATCATTTCGATGCTTTCATCTATATGGATTATATCGAAAAATAAAAAACGGTCCGATGAATATTATCATCGGACCCTAATTTTTAGCTTAACTTTTTCTTGAGCTCACGCGCTTTCTTCGATTCCTTATTATTTTCATGCTTCAACTGACCTTCGAATTTCTTCTCGTTAACCAAATACCTTTCGTACAACACCTCTGATATATCTCCACTTTCTACCGCAGCAATCACTGCACATCCCGGTTCATGCTTGTGGGAACAATCATTGAACTTACATTCGTCCATCTTCTCATATATCGGATTAAATAATGCTTCAAGACCAATCTCAGCGGTGGTACTAATTGTCTTAAATCCAGGTGTGTCAATTAGATAGGACTCTGTCTCAGCCAGCGGTATAAGCTTGGTATGAGTCGTCGTATGCTTACCCTTCCCGTCACTTCTAATTTCATTAGTTAGCTCTCCTACACCACTCAAAGCATTAACCAGTGTTGACTTTCCTACACCGGACGCACCGATAAACATCGACGTCGCACTTTTATCGATTAATGTTTTAACGGATTCAATTGTATCTTCTTGATACACACTAAACGGTGTAATTATAATATTCGGGTAGACTGTTGAAATCTCATCAATAATTGTGATCATATTCTCAACATAATCGGATTTTGATACTAATACATGAAGTTCAATATTCGGTTGATTAAATACCGCATAGTATCGTTCAAACTTCGATAAAGTAAAGCGTTGATCGGCTGCTATCAGGATAAACAGTTGATCGACATTTGCACCGAGATACTGTTCTTGATTATTAACCTTATAACTTTTTGACGCATCACTAAACTGCTTAGACACAGTCGACATGCGTTCGTGTAATGTGTCAATATATGTGACACCTTCATATTGATTTAAGGAAACGAAATCTCCTACTACAATATTTGTTTCATATAACTTCCTGACCTTTTCTACATTCTTATAATAACGTCCGTCATAAAACACATCAAAATAATAATTTCGCTTTTCTACTATACGTCCTACGTTAACTAAATCATTTGCTTGTTGATAATCTTTAATTCCATAATCATTTTTTAAAGGCATTAAATGTCCCTCTCCATGTTAAATGCGTAATTACAAAGTTACGTAACATGAATATTCAGCCACAAAAAAGACGCATACTTAAAAGTACACGCCAAAAATAGTATAAACTAATTTTTATTTCATAGTATGGGCGTGAATATTCTTCATTAAATTATAGTTATAAATTTTAGTCATAATATTCACACCCCCGCACATATTCGATTGTTTAATTATAACTCATACTATACAAACAAACAACAGTAGTTAAAGACAAAAAAAGAAGCCTATAGCTTCTTCAGAGAATTTTATATCATTAAATTATTTAAGTTATATTATGGAGGCGCCAACCGGATTTGAACCGGTGGTAGAGGATTTGCAGTCCTCGGCCTTACCACTTGGCTATGGCGCCAGAAAAAGAACTGGGCTACTAGGATTCGAACCTAGGAATGACGGTACCAAAAACCGTTGCCTTACCGCTTGGCGATAGCCCAATAAATGGGGCGATTGATGGGAATCGAACCCACGAGTGTCGGAGCCACAATCCGATGCGTTAACCACTTCGCCACAACCGCCATCATGGCAGGGGTAGTAGGAATCGAACCCACATCAAAGGTTTTGGAGACCTCTATTCTACCATTGAACTATACCCCTTAAGTTAATGGAAGGGGGCAGATTCGAACTGCCGAACCCGAAGGAGCGGATTTACAGTCCGCCGCGTTTAGCCACTTCGCTACCCTTCCACAGTATCTATAAAGAAAAATGGTGCTGGCCAGAGGACTTGAACCCCCAACCTACTGATTACAAGTCAGTTGCTCTACCAATTGAGCTAGGCCGGCTATTTATAAAGGTGGTCCAGGACGGAATCGAACCGCCGACACAAGGATTTTCAATCCTTTGCTCTACCGACTGAGCTACTGGACCACAACTGTATTTATATAAGTAAAAAATGGCGGTCCTGACGGGAATTGAACCCGCGATCTCCTGCGTGACAGGCAGGCATGTTAACCGCTACACCACAGGACCTTAAGTGAAATCAAATAATTGCGGGAGTTGGATTTGAAGCAACGACCTCCGGGTTATGAGCCCGACGAGCTACCGAACTGCTCCATCCCGCGATAATAATATTAAAATAATGGCGGAGGAAGAGGGATTCGAACCCCCGCGGGCGGTTAAGCCCCTGTCGGTTTTCAAGAC
>JBGYPO010000006.1:0-11780 GCA_041838435.1 Aliicoccus sp.
AAAATGGTTAACACCAAATGGCACGTGGGTCCATGACGAAGGCATTGAGCCTGACGTTGAACTCATTAACCCGGATTACTACCGCGTGACATTACTAAATCCGGAAGATTTATACTCTCTAGGGCAGGAAAATGAAACAGTCACATCATTAAAAGTTGCATTCGATGCACTCGGTTACGACATTGATGAAGTGAACGATACATTTGACAGTAACTTAACGTCACAGGTTGAAGCATTCCAGGAAGACGAAGGTCTAGACGTCACAGGCGTTGTCACAGGCGATACAACAGACGCGCTCGTTTCAAACCTACGCGAACTCATCCTAGAGACAGATACACAGCTGGATTATTTACTCGCTTATATCAGCGGTGAATATGACGCAGAAGGAATAGAAGCACTCGCTCGAGAGAATGCGCAACACATTGAAGTGATTGACATTCGCGAAGAAATGGAATCAGAAACAGAAACAGAATAATATATTTTAAGAATTATAGTTATGAAAATCCGTACGTTTAACTCCTAGGGGAATAGCAGAAGACCGAGACTACAGGCTCGGGCGATGCCCCAGGAAAGTAAACGTGCGGAATTTTTTTATCAAGAAATATCCCTATGCTTTTTTTATTGTGCATTATCTCTAATTAGTATAAAGTTGTTGAAGAAAGTAAGTTATGGAGGGGTACTATGACACAACAAAAAAAGACAGTTGTACTCACTGGCGGGGGCACAGTCGGACACGTGACGCTCAATCAGTTGTTAATCCCTGAATTTAAAAAAATAGGTCTCACACCCATATATATAGGCTCGAAAACAGGCATCGAGAAAGAGATCATTACTAAATCAAACATCGATTATTACAGTATTTCTAGCGGTAAATTAAGACGCTATATCTCACTGGAAAACATACTCGACATGTTCCGCGTTGGTAAAGGTGTGCTTGATGCACTCATGCGGCTGCGCAAATTAAAACCGCTGTTCGTATTCTCAAAAGGCGGTTTTGTCAGCGTACCCGTCGTCATTGCAGCCCGCATATTAAACATTCCCGTCTATATACATGAATCCGATCTGACGCCCGGACTTGCGAACAAAATTGCAGCGAAATTTGCTTCACACGTGTATGTTACGTTTCGAAAAACACTGCAGTTCCTGCCGGATAAAAAATCGACATATATCGGACCGGTTATTCGTCAGGAGTTTGCAGCTCAGCCAACAGATGCCGGATTCAAATACACGCGTTTCAATGAGGAAAAACCGGTGATGCTCGTCATGGGCGGATCGCTCGGTGCAAAATCCATCAATAACTTTATCCGTGAACATTTAGAAATGATTACAAAAAAATATCAGATTATCCACCTGTGCGGCCATGGAAACCTGGATGATTCGATTGATAATGAGCATTATCGACAATATGAATTTGTCACAACCGAGCTCCGGGACTTCATGTCGATTGCTGATGTCGTCGTAGGGCGCAGCGGCTCAAATGCGATATTTGAGTTCCTGCTGAGCAGAAAGCCGATGATACTTATTCCGTTGCCCATGAGCCAAAGCCGCGGCGATCAAATAGAAAATGCACGATATTTTGAACAACAAAAGGTCGCATCTGTTATTCTTGAAGAAGATTTAAATATAGAAGCGTTTAATGATGCACTGGATCATATTAACAGCAAGCGCGTTGAAATAGTAAAAAAGATGAAACAATTCCAAGGTGGTTTCAGGCCGGCGGAATTAGCAGAGCAATTAATCACATTGAGGGGCGAATGATGAAGCAATCTAAAAAAATTTCATTATTAATTATCTTCACACTCATATTCGGTGTGATTGCAATCTTTCACGAATCCCGCTTGGGACGCTGGATTGACAATGAGGTATATGAGTTTATTTATACAACAGAAAGTTTTATAACAACCGCGTTAATGCTTGGATTTACACAACTTGGCGAAGTGTTAAGCATGATTTTGTTATCACTGCTGGTGATAGCAGTATTGATGTTTTACAGACTGAATTTTCACACGCTGTTCTTTGTGATTGCTATGGCATTATCCAGCATATTAATTCCAGTATTAAAAAATAGTTTTGACAGAGAGCGGCCTGCCATCTTAAGATTAATTGAAATCGGCGGATTTAGTTTCCCAAGTGGACATGCAATGGGGTCAACCATATTCTTTGGCACGCTGATGACGTTAATCAGGCACAGTAAGCTGGATTATAAAGCGGCACTGATTGGCGTATGCGCAGCGTTCATCATCATGGTGTCGTCATCACGCGTATATTTAGGTGTGCACTATCCGACAGATATTATTGCAGGCATAGTTGCCGGTGTTGTCGTGGTCACATTTACGAGCATCGTGATGCATAAGAAACTAAAACCGAGTCCATATTCATTAGTGTAGAATTTAAAACATGACTGAGTGAAGGGATGTGTCACAGTGGCAGTAAATATTTTTGAAGAAATTATTCTTGAGAATGACCGCATAAAATTAATACCGATGCAATTATCCCATTCTCAGGAATTGCACAAAATTAATCACGAGAGCATTTGGTCATACATGTTATTTCAAGCGACGAATGAAGCACTGATGGAAGAGTGGGTCAAAAGTGCAATTGATTCAAGAAATGCGTTAACAAGCATTCCTTTTATTGTTGTGCTGAAGGCAACAGACGAAGTCATGGGCAGCACTCGTATCCAGCACATCGACTACGAACGCCAAAGCTGTGAAATCGGGGCGACGTGGTTCGGCACAAAAGCACAGCGCACATTCATAAATTCGGACAGTAAGTATTTACTGCTCGAATTCTGTTTCGAAGTGTTAAATGTGATGCGCGTCCAAATCCGCGCTGACGAACGCAACGAACGCAGCAACCGCGCGATTGAACGTTTGGGCTTTACTAAAGAAGGCGTGATTCGTAAAGAACGCAGGCTGCACGGCGTCGCCCGCAACATCGTCGTGTATTCCATCATTGATGAAGAATGGCCGGAGGTAAAAGAAAACTTATTGATCAAGCAGCAAAGTTACTCGAGTGCGACACCCGGTGAAACCGCTGTGTGAGTATAAGCGTAAATTTTTATATAAACCTGTACGCCAACCCTGTGTGAGGGGCGTGCGGGTTTTTTGTGTTTGATGTCGGCAAACCGTAGTAATGAGATTTCTCGCTGCAACACTTAAGGTCAAACCGTAGTAATGAGCGTTCTCCCTGCAACATTTTAGGTTAAACCGTAGCAATGAGCGTTCTCCCTGCTACACTTTAAGGTGAACCGTAGCAACGAGCGTTCTCCCTGCAACACTTAAGGCTAATCTGTAGTAATGAGAATTCACACTGCTTCTATTAGGGCTACATCGTGCCGAGGAGCATTCTCCATCTTACACATGATACTCCAGCAACCCATAAAAACCCTCATAGAGCAGGTAAACGTCCAGCAGCTCTATGAGAACCGTTCATAGAGAAGGTAAACAGCTTATTAGCTCCATGAGAAACCTAATAGAGACGATAAAACCACATCGACCGAATCCGTGCGTTTTACTCCCAGGGGATTAGCGGCCCGGGCGAGACTACAGGCTCGCGGGACGCCCCCGGGGAGTAAAACGCATGGGTAGGTCAAAGTATCTATGTACCCAGAACATATTTTATATTTTGTCAAACGCGTTTAAGTGATATGATTGAACTAATATAAACAAAGGACGATATGTTATGAAACAAATATTAGTTGTTGAAGATGAGATGAACCTTGCGCGATTTTTAGAACTGGAATTAAAACATGAAGGTTATGAAGTGACGCTTGTCGATAATGGACAGGATGGACTTGATACGGCAATGAGTGAGGATTTCGATTTAATTCTCCTCGATTTAATGTTGCCTAAGATTAATGGTCTCGAAGTCTGCCGCAGAATCCGCAAGTCGAAACAGACACCGATTATTATTATCACTGCAAAAGGCGAGACGTTTGATAAAGTCGTCGGTCTTGACTACGGTGCGGATGACTACATTGTCAAGCCTTTTGAAATTGAAGAGTTACTCGCACGAATCCGCGTAAATCTGCGCCGCACATCGCAGCAGGAAGAAGCGCTCGAAACAGTGAGCCTGCACGATATCGTTGTGGATGAGTCAGCATACACAGTCACAATTGAAGGCACGCAGATTAACTTAACAAAAACAGAGCACGAGTTACTTTATCTGCTGCTGAAAAATGCAGACATTGTGTTGCAGCGTGAAACGATTCTTCAGCACATCTGGGGCTATGAGAATGAAGTCGAAACAAACGTGGTTGATGTATACATCAGATACCTGCGCAATAAACTCAAGCCGTTCGGCAAAGACAAATTAATCGAAACAGTACGTGGTGTGGGGTATGTGATTCGTTCATGATCAATACAAAATCATTAAAAAACAGATGGTTGGTATTATCAACGTTCATTATTTCCACTACGTATGTGCTGTTTGCATCACTCCTGATTTATTTCACAAGCATCTACCTGCAGGAACAGGAATTTAGATCGCTTGACCGCGGGCTGGATGAACTGCAGACACTGTTTACAACAGCACCATATAATACCATTAAAAACTCTGATATTTATACGAGTTTGTATGACAGACAAAAAATGATTTTGTATTCAAACAGCGGTGAAGAAGTGTATTCGCGCACGACGGGGATAACTATGGACGTGAGCCCTGAGTTCCGCATGACAAACAGAAAAGCTGTCGAAAACTGGGAGTATCAAGGTGAGTCTTACTTAGTCGGGCGCACACCGATTAACTCTCCGTTTTATGATGGGTTTTTAACTGTGATTCATCCGCTTGAACCATATAAAGCTGTCATCAGCATGATGACCTACATCGCCATCGTCATCGGATTCGCATTCGTTATACTGACAATGATTATCAGTTACTTCTTCTCAATACAGATGGTGCGGCCAATTGAAAGTATTGCCCGCCAGCTGAAGTATGTTGAAGAAAATGGATTTAGTGAGCGGCTCTTGCTCAACACCGGTGCCGAAGAAACGGACTACATGGTAAAAGCTTTTAACTCGATGATGGATTCTTTGGAAGAAGCATTCAATCAGCAAAAACAATTCGTCGAAGATGCATCACATGAATTGAGAACACCGCTCCAAATCATTCACGGTCACTTAAACCTGATCAGCAGGTGGGGGAAAGATAAGCCGGAAGTGCTCGATGAATCACTCGACATTTCACTGGAAGAATTAAAACGCATTAACAGACTCGTAGAAGAGCTGCTGATGCTCACTAAAAATGATGGTGAAGCGTTCCTCGAAATTGAAGAGATAGAAGTGAACACAGAGATTAACAACCGTGTGCAGGCATTCAAGCGTGTCAATCCAGGTTACGCGTTTGAACTCGACTTAAGTCCGGATGATATATTCTTTAAAATCAACAGGCATCATTTCGACCAGATGCTGACGATTTTTATCGATAATGCAATCAAGTATGATACGGAAGAAAAACATATCATATTAAGCACCGAGAAAAAGCCGGACGCAGTCATCATTAAAGTAAAAGACCACGGTGAAGGTGTACCGAAGGACGACATCGATTCTATTTTTGACAGGTTCTACCGCGTCGATAAGTCGCGCAGCCGTCAAAAAGGCGGCAACGGCCTTGGTTTATCGATTGCGAAAAAGTTGATTGAAACATATAGAGGCAGTGTTCACGCTGAGAGTATTGAAGGTGAATTCACAACAATCATCATAGAATTCAAACTTTAGACGGATTACCTTTAATTAGAACTACCATAGTGATAAAATACTATATGAATATAAAATATTTAAGAGGGTGTCATAATGCAGGACAAGAATGTTGAACACGCACCGGTACGTCTGGGTACAAATCTCGGGATGATTCTCGAATACCATGATATGTATCTTGAAGATCCAGACAGTGTATCGGAAGAAATGCAGTTGCTTTTTTCTGAACTCGGGGGCACGGGACCCGTCAAAACAGGAACGAGAGACAAAGCAGTCGAAACGAAAGTTAAAGGATTAATTCGACTGATTGATAACATCCGCTTATATGGACATTTACAGGCAGATATTTATCCGCTCTATAAACCTAAATTTGAAGACCTCCCAAGTTTAATTGTCGAAGAATACGGGTTGACTGAAGACGACCTGAAATCATTCGAGGCGAGCCTGGTGAGCTCTCATTTAGAAGACAGATATGAGAATGCTTACGAGGCCGTAACAAAACTCACTAAGCTCTACACAGGTCCGATTGCGTATGAATACATGCACATCACGGATTTAAAAGAGCGTGAATGGATTAAAAAAGAAATTGAAACAGCAGAAGACAATCCATTATCAGACGAGGAAAAACTCGAGCTCTTCACGATGCTTGCAAAAGTTGAGGGGTTTGAGAAATATCTGCACAAAAACTTTGTTGGCGCGAAGCGCTTTTCAATCGAAGGTGTCGACGTTATCGTGCCGATGCTTGAACACCTCTTGCGTCTCATGGCGGATGAAAATATTCCACATATGCAGATCGGTATGGCGCATAGAGGACGGCTAAACGTGCTCACGCACATTTTAAATAAGCCATACACGATGATGCTGAGTGAATTCATGCATCAGGACCCAATGAAGGTACTGCCTGACGACGGGTCATTTGCTGTGACTGCCGGCTGGCATAAAGATGTGAAGTATCACCTTGGTGCAACTAAAACACGTCACGATAACGGCATCGAACAGAAAGTGACGCTTGCAAACAACCCGTCACACCTTGAAGTTGTCGGTCCTGTCGTACTTGGTAAAACGCGTGCGGTTCAGGAGACAACAGACGCACCGGGTAAAGCAAAAATCGATCACAACAAAGCGCTTGCAGTACTCATTCACGGTGACTCCGCGATGCCGGGTCAGGGTGTTGTTTATGAGTCGCTGAATCTATCACGCTTAAACGGCTATAAAGTCGGCGGGGCAATTCACATTGTTGCGAACAACCGGATCGGCTTTACGACAGATGAAGCAGATTCACGCTCAACGGTATACTCAACAAGCAACGCATCCGGATTTGATGTGCCTGTCCTGCATGTCAACGCAGACAACCCGGAAGCTGCAATTAAAACATTACGATTTGCAATCAAATACAGACAGACATTCAACAAAGACATCATTATCGATGTCATCGGCTACCGCCGTCACGGCCATAACGAGATGGACGAACCGACGCCGACAAACCCGCTCCTGTATCATGAAGTGAAGAATCACGATACGATTGAGGAACTGTACGGGAAACAGCTGGTAGAAAACAATACAATTACTAAAGAACAGTATGATGCTGTCATTAAAGAAGTCTACGACGTCCTCAGGGATGTTCAAAACAGTATCTCAAAAGATGATTTAGTCGAAGATGATGACATGACTGCGCCACCCGAGATTACAGAAGGTCATGAAAACCTACAGGAAGACATGAGTTTCGAGCGCCTGCACGAAGCGAACGAAGCGATGCTCGACATCCCCGAGGATTTCAACATGTTTAAAAAGTTAAAGAACGTCTTAAATAAACGCCGTGAACCATTCGAAGATAAAGAAAAACGCGTTGACTGGGCACACGCGGAAGCACTAGCGTTTGCAACAATCACGCAGGATGGCACACCGGTCCGCCTGACAGGTCAGGATACAGAGCGGGGTACATTCGCACAGCGTCACGCGGTGTTACATGACGTTGAGACAGGGGATACGCATTACCCGCTGCACAACACACCGAACGCTAAAGCATCGTTCAACATCCATAACTCGCCGCTCTCTGAAGCTGCTGTCGTCGGCTTTGAATATGGCTATAATCTGCACAACAACGAGGCAATGGTCATCTGGGAAGCACAGTTTGGCGACTTTGCGAACATGGCCCAGGTGTATTTCGACAACTTCATATTCTCATCCCGATCAAAATGGGGTGAAGCGTCAGGTATTACATTCTTCTTACCGCACGCACAGGAAGGACAGGGCCCTGAGCACTCGTCGGCACGGCTTGAGCGCTTTTTGGAACTCGCTGCCGAATCAAATATGACTGTCGCAAACTTGACAAGTACAGCGAACTACTTCTATCTGCTGCGTCGCCAGGCAAAGTATTTAGGCACCGATAAAATGCGTCCGCTCGTCATCATGACACCTAAGAGCCTGCTTCGTAACCAGCGTGTGGCAGATCCTGCAGAGAACTTTGTCGACGGGCACTTCAGGGAAATTATGCATGATGATTACGACAAAACAAAAGTGAAGAAAGTTTTGCTCGCAAATGGTAAAATGGCAGTTGACCTGATGGATGCGCTCGATGAAAAACCAGACCCATCAATACTGCTTATTCGCTTAGAACAGTTATATCCATTCCCGAGTGACACGATCAAAGCTATCTTCGATGATTTGAAAGAACTTGAAGAGATTAGATTTGTTCAGGAAGAACCTGAAAACATGGGTGCATATCACTTTGCATTGCCATTGATTCAAGACATCGCACCGGAGGATGTGGACGTCCAGTACGTTGGCCGCATCAAGCGTGCATCACCTGCAGAAGGCAGCAATGAAGCATATAAGCGTTTCCAGCAACAAATCATAGAAAAAGCACTAGATTAATAAGGAGAATATAATATGTCAGAAATTAAAATACCTGAACTTGCAGAATCAATCACAGAAGGTACGATTGCTGAGTGGTTGAAAAATGTCGGTGATACAGTTGAGCAAGGCGAAAATATTCTAGAACTTGAAACAGATAAAGTAAACGTTGAAGTCATCTCTGAATCAAGCGGTGTCCTGCAGGAAATTATGGCTGCTGAAGGTGACACTGTCGAAGTCGGACAAGTTGTTGCAATCATTGGCGAAGGTTCTGGTGCAGCGAAATCAGAAGCACCAAAAGAAGAGGACAAAAAAGAATACGAAGAGAAATCTGAAGATACTAAAGAAGCACCAAAAGAAACAACAAAAGAAGCGCCTGAAGAAGAATCCGGTGACCGCATCGTGGCGACACCTTCAGCACGCAAACTTGCACGCGAAAAAGGTATCGCGTTGTCAGACATCAATGCATCAGATCCACGCGGCCATGTCCGCAGCCAGGATGTTGAGAATCATGACAGTAATAAGACACAAAAATCAGCACCAAAAGAAGCACCAAAGCAACAAACACAGGAAAATCCAGATAAACCAGTCATTCGTGAAAAGATGTCACGTCGTCGTCAAACGATTGCGAAACGTTTACTTGAAGTATCACAATCAACAGCAATGCTGACTACATTTAACGAAGTGGACATGACAGCAGTGATGGATCTCCGCAAGCGCAAGAAAGAATCATTCCAGGAGCGCAACGATGGCACGCGCTTAGGTTTCATGTCATTCTTCGCAAAAGCAAGTGTCGCTGCACTGCGCAAGTACCCGGCTGTGAACTCTGAAATCGACGGAGACGACTTTGTCTTCAAACAGTTCTACGATATCGGCATGGCAGTTTCAACAGATGAAGGACTTGTCGTACCAGTTATTCGCGATGTCGACAAGAAAACATTTGGTCAAATCGAAAAAGACGTTGTCGACATGGCAGTTAAAGCACGCGACAAAAAGCTCGGACTTGATGATATGGTGGGCGGATCGTTCACAATCACTAACGGTGGTGTCTTCGGTTCACTCATGTCAACACCAATCATGAACGGCGCGCAGGCTGGTATTCTCGGCATGCACACAATTCAAAAACGTCCGGTCGCAATGCCAGACGACACGATTGAAATTCGTCCGATGATGTACATCGCACTGAGTTATGACCACCGTATTATCGACGGTAAAGAAGCAGTGAGCTTCTTAAAAACGATTAAAGAATTGATTGAAAACCCTGAAGATTTACTGCTTGAAGGTTAATAGCAGCTTGACAAATGATTGTAGGTATCATATGATACCTACAATTTTCTATTTAAGGGAGGTGCCGCTATGGCCACGAAAATTTGGTTTAACAATCGCTCGGAGAACGTCACAGTGAAACATGTAGAAGCCGCGAAATATCAAGTATCAAATATGTTAACAGTAGGTAGTCGTTACGAACTTGTACATGAAACAGAGGAGTACTACTTTGTTGTCGATAACTCGAACAAAGTAGGGGGGTATTATAAAACATACTTCCAGGCACAATAACAATTAAATAAGGAGCCGATTTATTTGAAACAACTCAACATGAAAACAACGTTTATCGTAGGCTTTATGCTATTCGCAATGTTCTTTGGAGCAGGTAACCTGATCTTCCCACCGGCACTCGGACTACAAAGTGGAGAATTTTTCTGGATTACCATTCTCGGATTTATTATTACTGGGGTGGGCTTACCAGTCATTGCGGTTATCGTCGGGTCTTTATCACAAGGTGGATATAAAGAGCTCCTTAAAAATATACATCCAGCATTTGGTGTAGTCTTTATGATTGTACTATATCTTGTCATTGGACCATTTTTTGCGATTCCGCGTACGGCAACAGTGTCGTATGAGATGAGTATCATCCCATTTTTAAATGAATCGTCATGGGTGGTATTACTCGTATTTACATTCTTATTCTTTTTAGTGTCATTCATTATTGCACTATATCCGAATCAAATCGCGAACAGCATCGGAAAGTATTTAACACCGATATTGCTGACTGTAATGGTAATTTTCATTGTCGGCGGGGTATTTGCATACTTCAATAATGATGTCATGGTCATTGACAATATGCTGGAAAATAACTTCTTTAGTACAGGATTCACGGAAGGCTATCTGACACTTGATGCGATTGCAGCGATGGCATTCTCCGTCGTTGTTATTACAGCACTTCAGAAATTTGGGGCATCGACGCGTAACGAGTTGCTGACGAGTACAATAAAAACCGGTTTATTGGCAGCTGCGTTACTTGGTGTGATTTACATAGCACTTGCTTGGATTGGTAACAGAGTCGCACTTGATGCAACATCATTTGACGAAGGCACGAACTTAGGTACATATGTGCTGAGCTTTGTTGCCGGTGACGTATTCGGTGCATTAGGCACAGTGTTATTGGGACTCGTCGTTTTATCAGCGTGTTTAACAACATCTGTTGGACTAATCGTTGCAGTGAGTGAGTACTTCAATGAACTGTTACCGAAAATTCCATATACTGCATTCGTTACACTATGGACACTGATTTCATTCGGACTTGCAAACCAAGGGTTAAACCAAGTTATCGAAACAAGTGTACCAGTATTATACTTCATCTATCCGATTGCAATTTCGACAGTACTATTATTGTTATTCACATACTTTGTGAAAAGTCCGAAACTTGCATTACAATTGCCGATTGCACTCGTTATTCTGATGACGATTGTCACATTCGTGCATAGACAAGGATGGGTTGAACTCGGATTTGTTGAGTCATTACCACTTTACGGCGCGCAACTCGAATGGATCCCAGTCGCAATCATTGGTTATGTGATTGGCTACTTCGTAGGGTCTAAGAAAAATCCAGTAGACTTTGGTTCAGAACCAAAACAAGTACCTGCTAAATAATTTTTTTAAAGCACGTTTTCTGATAATTCAGAAGATGTGCTTTCCTTTTTGTTTAATTTGAGCTAAAGGGGTCTGATTTTTTCTTGTTTATCACAGTGGGCGAGTTATGCTGATAAAGGAACCAGTTTTGAGCTTGTTCATCACAAAACCTCTAGAAATTGATATGAAGAGGCTGTTTTTCACTCGGGTTATAACAGTAGAGAAAATTTTGATATAAAGGAGCCAGTTTTGGTCTTATTCATATCAAAATCTCTAGAAATTGATATGAAGAGGCTGTTTTTCACTCTGCTTATAACAGTA
>JBGYPO010000007.1:0-4889 GCA_041838435.1 Aliicoccus sp.
AGAAAATTGGAACAAGTTGAGTGAGATGCCCGTATCGTTTAAGTGTAACTGTAGTAAAGAACGCTTCCTGGATGCAATTTCATCAATTGATCCGGCTGAGATTATGGCAATGATTCAAGAAGACGGCGGCGCTGAAGTGGATTGTCATTTCTGCCGTACGACAATTTGGATTGATAAATCAGAGCTCGGTAAACTTCTGCAAAGATAGATTGTGAGTGCATCATATTGATGTTACATTATATGTAAGTATACAAAGATGATATTTAGGAGTGTTGTTATGAGTAGTGTGTTAGAAGACATAACACAATCCATCGGTAATACGCCATTGGTTAAGCTGAGAGCTTTGACTGATGACACGATGGCAGACATCTATGTGAAACTAGAATTTATGAACCCAGGAAGCTCAGTGAAAGACAGGATAGCACTCGCTATGTTAAATGCTGCAGAAGAAAAAGGACTGCTTGAACCCTCGACAACAATTGTCGAGGCGACGAGCGGTAATACCGGAGTGGGTATTGCAATGGTCGCAGCATCTAAAGGATATAAGGCGTTGATAGTCATGCCTGAGACAAACGGGTTAGAGAGACGGAAACTTCTAAAAGCATATGGTGCAGAAGTGCTTCTAACACCTGCAGACCGTGGGATGAAGGGTGCAATTGACAAAGCGAATGAGTTTTCGAATCAACCCGGTTTTTATATGCCACAGCAATTTGAAAATGAAGAAAATCCTAAGACACATGAGCTGACGACAGGAAAAGAACTTGTAATACAAACCGGGAACTTAAACGTCGAAGCGTTTGTCGCCGGTGTTGGCACGGGTGGTACGATTTCTGGTGTTGGCAGAGCGCTCAGAGAGAAGTATCCGGACATTCAAATTGCAGCACTTGAACCTGAAAGTTCAGCCGTTCTAAGTGGAGGGCAGCCATCTGCCCATCATATACAGGGAATTGGCGCGGGATTCGTGCCTGTTATATTAGACCTTAAACTGATCAACCGATTTATGACTGTCAGTGATGAATCGGCACTGCTTTATACAAGAAAATTAGCAGAAGAAGAGGGGCTTTTATGTGGGGTATCATCTGGTGCAAATGTCTACGCTGCCGTTCAGCTCGCGAAAGAACTCGGCCCTGGTAAATCAGTGGTGACAATTTTGTCTTCCGGTGGAGAGCGTTATCTTTCAACAAACGTCTACGCACTTAGCTAAACCGAAATAAATAGTAATTATTAAATGACATCCAAATGCATTATGCGTATGGATGTTTTATTATTTTTAAGTTAAATTGTTGCCTATTATTTTCTACGCGAACGACAGCGTAAAAATGTTATAATATATCCATTAAAATAATTGTGAAGGTGATGACTATGCCGCACTTAAGAATAATGGGAATTTTAAATGTAACACCTGACTCGTTGAGCGATGGTGGTGCACATAATAGTTTAGAAAAAGCAGTCGCACATGCAAAAAAAATGGTTGCAGATGGTGCAAACGTGATTGATGTCGGTGGGTATTCAACACGTCCCGGGCACTCGCCAGTGTCGGTTGAAGAAGAATTAAACCGAGTAGTCCCTGTTGTAGAGGCTATCCGTAACTTAGATGTACAGATATCTGTCGACACATTTAGAGCAGAAGTTGCAGATGCAGTTTTGCGCGCGGGTGCACATATAATTAACGATCAATGGGCAGGTCAATATGATCCAAAAATCTTAGAAGTAGTGGCTAAGCACAAAGCAAATATCATCCTGATGCATAATCATGAAGAAGAAAATACATATGAAGATGTCGTTGGAAGTGTTGTCCATGCACTTGAAGACGCGATAGTAGAAGCACAAAAACAAGGTATTAAAAAAGATAAAATATGGCTGGATCCCGGTATCGGTTTTGTGAAATCACGCGCGGAAGAACTTGAGCTGATGAAGAGACTGGAAGAAGTTGTCGAACTCGGCTACCCGGTACTTCTTGGAACAAGTCGCAAGCGTTTTATCAAATACTTAATGGAGAAAGACGTGCCGCCATTCGAGCGCGATGAAGCAACTGCTGCAACGTCTTTATACGCTATTAACTGTGGCGTGAAGGCTGTGCGTGTGCACAATGTAAAAATGAATCGTATTATGGCAGATGCATATATGAAGCTGCGAGGTCAGATGTAATGGACATGATAAAAATTAATGGTATCAAGCTCTATGGATATCATGGTGTGTTGCAGGCAGAGCGTGACATAGGTCAATATTTTATTGTAGACGTTGTGCTCTATGTCGATCTTGAAGCGGCGCGTAAGTCAGATGATTTAACAGATACAATAAATTATGCAGAAGTTTACAATGTTGTAGAAACAGAAGTTAAGAGCGAGCCAGTTAATTTGATTGAACACCTTGCAGGTCGAATTATCGAAGCATTGTTTGATGCTTATGATAAGATAGACGAGATTCAAGTGGCACTGACAAAACCACATCCACCGATTGATGGACAATATGATAACGTCAGCGTCACATTGAAAAGAAAGCGAGTGAGATGATGGCGCGTGTGTATCTAGGTTTAGGAAGTAATATTGGAAACAGAGTTGCGCATTTAGACGAAGCGATTGCGAGAATAAATGCACATAATAATATCACGGTGACACGTCAATCCAACATTATTGAAACAGAGCCGTACGGTAACGTCGATCAAGATAAATTTATGAATATGTGTGTTGAAATAGATACAGATTTATCTCCAGTCGCGCTTCTCGAGACAGTGTTAGAGATAGAGCAACAGATGGGCCGCGAGCGCATCATTGACTGGGGACCGAGAAATATTGATATTGACATTTTAATATATGAAGATTTAGAAATTAACCTTGATGACTTGCAAATACCACATGCGGAGATGCACAAGCGCATGTTTGTTTTAGAACCACTTGCAGAAATAGCGGCAAATGTTGTTCATCCCACGTTTGGTGTGAGTATAAAAACTTTAAAACAACAACTGCAAGATGAAACTAAGTAGAACTTAACCTGTCGTCGTAACCGAAAACAGAGTTAAGACAAGACATGATATCATAAGAATTAACAAAGAATATAATACTGATTTGTATTAAGTAATAACATAGGAGTGAATGGTGTGTCTGAAGAATTAAACGATCAACTAATCGTAAGACGTGAGAAACTACAACAACTCATTGATTTAGGAATCGATCCATTTGGTGGTAAATTTGAACGTAACGCAACGTCGAAATCATTGCAGGCGGAATGGGATCAATATACAAAAGAAGAGCTCGAAGAAAAAGAAGATGAATCTAAAACAGTGATAGCAGGCCGCCTGATGACAAAGCGTGGTAAGGGTAAGGCTGGATTTGCGCACATTCAAGATGTGGATGGGCAGATTCAAATCTATGTACGCAAAGACACGATTGGTGAAGAAGCCTTCGATAATCTTTGGAATAAGGCAGACCTCGGTGACATCGTTGGCGTCTCAGGTGTGATGTTTAAAACAAATACGGGTGAACTGACAGTAAAAGCGACTTCATTTACAATATTGACAAAAACTTTGCGCCCATTACCCGATAAACACCACGGCTTAAAAGATGTTGAAGAACGCTACCGTCGCAGATATGTGGACTTAATGACTTCAGAATCATCTAAAGAGACATTTATCAAACGCAGCCGTATTATTCAAGAAATGCGTAACTTCTTAAATAGCAAAGGTTATTTAGAAGTAGAAACGCCGATGCTCCATGCAATTTCCGGTGGTGCTACAGCACGTCCATTCCATACGCATCACAATGCGTTAGATATTGATTTGACACTGCGCATTGCGCTTGAGCTACATTTGAAGCGCCTGATTGTCGGAGGACTCGAGAAGGTCTATGAGATTGGTCGCGTATTTAGAAACGAAGGTATCTCAACACGACACAACCCTGAGTTTACGATGATGGAATCATACGAAGCATATGCGGACTTTAATGATATTATGGATTTAACTGAAGAAATGATTGCTTATATCGCAGATAAAGTGAATGGTACGACAACAGTCATGTTCCAAGACACAGATATAGACCTCTCACCAAAATGGCGCCGTGTACACATGGTGGACTTGGTTAAAGAAAAAACTGGTGTAGATTTCTTCAGTGTGACAAATGATGATGACGCATTCCAACTTGCAAAAGAACATGGTATCGAAGTAAATAAGCATATGACATATGGTCATATCGTCAACGAATTTTTTGAGCAAAAATGTGAAGAAGATTTAATCCAGCCGACGTTCGTGTACGGTCATCCGATTGAAATTTCACCACTTGCTAAGAAGAACAAAGATGATGCACGTTTCACAGATCGCTTTGAGTTGTTTATTGCGGGCCGTGAACTTGCAAATGCATTCACAGAGTTAAACGATCCTATCGATCAACGTGCACGCTTCGAAGCACAACTTGTTGAAAAAGAACAAGGGAATGACGAAGCGCACGAGATGGATGAAGATTTCGTCGCGTCACTTGAATACGGTATGCCACCGACAGGTGGACTTGGAATCGGTGTAGATAGACTGGTCATGTTGCTGACAGAATCAGCATCAATTCGCGATGTGTTGTTGTTCCCGCACATGAGACATAAATAAATTTTTAAAGTTTTGAGTGCAATATCTTGGCTCCAGCGTATAAGTGAGAATTCTCGCTTATACGCTGGAGCTTTTTTGTAGCAGGGAGGATTCTCGTTGCTTCGGTTATACCTTTTTTGTAGCAGGGAGGATTCTCGTTGCTTCGGTTATGCCTTTTTTGTGGCAGGGAGGATTCTCGTTGCTTCGGTTACGCCTTTTTTGTAGCAGGGAGGATTCTCGTTGCTTCGGTTATACCTTTTTTGTAGCAGGGAGGATTCTCGTTGCTTCGGTTATGCCTTTTTTGTGGCAGGGAGGATTCTCG
>JBGYPO010000008.1:0-11568 GCA_041838435.1 Aliicoccus sp.
AGCGGCACATGAAATGCAACTCAAGTTCCAAAAATTGCCTCTGAGTTGCACAGCGGCACATGAAATGCAACTCAAGTTCCAAAAATTGCCTCTGAGTTGCACGGTGGCACACTAAATGCAACTCAAGCTTCAAAAATTGCCTCTGAGTTGCACGGCGGCACACTAAATGCAACTCAATCTCCAAAAATCGCGTCTGAGCTGCACGGCGGCACATGAAATGCAACTCAAGTTCCAAAAATCGCCTCTGAGTTGCACGGTGGCACAAGAAATGCAACTCAAGCTCCAAAAATCGAATCTGACTTGCACTTGGACCCTTCAAATGCAAGTCCCACCCAAAATATCGGTCTTGACTTGCACGTGGACCATCAAAATGCAAGTCCCGCCCAAAATAACGGCTCTGACTTGCACGAGGACCATCCAAATGCAAGTCCCGTCCAAAATAACGGCTCTGACTTGCACGGCGCCACCACAAAAGATCAACAAAAAAACCAACGCTCAATGCTTAAGCGTTGATTCAAATAAGTGTTCTGTATATGGATGATGGCTGTCTTCATAAAATGTATCGACTTCAAATACTTCTTTCAATTCGCCGTCTTTAATTACTGCAACCCGGTCGCAAAAATATTGCACGACATTCAAGTCGTGGGTGATAAAAACCAGCGTCAAATTCATCGATGTCTTTAACTCATTCAACAAATTCAATATCGATGCCTGTATCGATACATCGAGTGCAGACACGCCTTCGTCAATGACCAAAATCTCTGGTGTTAAAATCAAAGCGCTCGCAATCGCAACGCGTTGGCGTTGGCCGCCGCTTAGCTGCCGAGGATATCGATCATAATAACTTTTTGATAAACCGACACGTGACATCATCTCTAGTGTCTTGTCTTTCCTCGAACGACGTTCACCAATGTTATGAATATGCAATGCTTCTTCTATCGACCATCCGACAGTCTTGCGTGGGTTCAAAGCACCAAAGGGATCTTGGAACACAAACTGAATGACGTTCGACATCGAACCACTCGAGAAGTCACTGTTCAATACTTCTTCGTTCTTGATAAAAATATGGCCGGCATCAGTTTTTAAAATTCCTAATATTAAATGTGCAAGTGTCGTCTTTCCTGATCCACTCTCACCAACAATGCCGTACGTTTCTCCGCGCAAAATGTTCAAACTCACTTCGGACACGGCACGCGACTGTCCTTTACGACGCGCAAACAGTCCACTGCCGCCATACGTTTTAGTCACGCTATCAAGCTCAATTATATTCTCACGCATTGTGGCCACCAACTTCCTCAGAAACACCCGGGAAATATGTTTCACGGTGCACTTTATCGCTTAGGTATGGCCAGGCTAGCCCTTCGCGCTCAGTCAAAGATGGCACAGAAAATGGAATGACGTCGAGCGCTCGACCGCGTTTGTCAAAACTCGGCACCGCCGCAATCAAGGCACGCGTATACGGGTGCTTAGGTGTATGCAGGACCTTAGCAGTCGGGCCGCTCTCAACAATGCGACCTGCATACATGACGACGACATCCGCGCACATATGACGAATGATTGCGAGGTCATGTGAAATCAGAATGAGTGCGCCTTCGCGTTTCTCAATCACGACTTTCAATAAATCCAGTATTTGTGACTGAATCGACGCATCGAGTGCCGTCGTCGGTTCGTCCGCAATGATGATAGATGGATTACAAATCAGCGCAATCGCGATAATAACACGCTGCTTCATACCGCCCGATAACTCGTGTGGGTGCTTCTTATAAATGTCAGGACTCAACCCAACTTCGTCAAACATCGCGTAGACGCGACGCTTTTTATCGGCATCACTTAACTTGGTCTCAAACCGCAATGCCTCAATCACTTGCTTGCCAACCGACATCAACGGATTCAAAATGAGACTCGGCTCTTGAAAGATCATAGAAATTTCACGGGTACGAATCGTGCGCATGTCACGCTCTGAATAATCGAGTAAATTATCACCGTTAAACATGACGCGACCAGACACTGTCGCATCTGCCGGCAGCATATTTAAAATGGTTTTTGCCGTGATGCTTTTGCCACTGCCGGACTCGCCTACAATGCCGAGCGTACCGCTTTGTTTCAACACAAAATTTAGGCCTTCAAGTACGGGATAATCACGCTTTTTAATTTTTAATGTGGCACTTAGATTTGATACTTCTAATATATTGTCCGTCACATGCATCACCTCTTACTCTCGTTATAGTGGCGCAAACCGTCACCGATTAAGTTAAAACCAAGGACGAGTAAGATAATAAAGCCACCCGAAATCAATATATACCACGGTGCGTTCGCTAAGTAAGGCCGAGCTTCGTTAATCATGCGTCCCCAGCTCGCGTCCGGTGCCTGTACGCCGAGCCCAAGGTAACTTAAAGCGGATTCTGCTAAGATTGCTCCTGAGAAAAACAACGTAGATACAACGATGATAGGCGTCACGATGTTCGGTAAAATATGATGGCGAATCAGCCACATGTGACCGGCACCTTTAAGACGACTCGCGATCACGTAGTCATTGTTTTTAATTTGTAAGAATCCACTCCTGACGATTCTCGCAAATGTCGGAATACCCATCAGTCCAATTGCGAGCACAGTGTTCCATAAGCCCGTGCTGAAAATTGCGATGAGCATAATTGCGAGTAACAAGCCCGGTATAGCGAGCAATGCGTCGATGATACGCATTAAAATCTCATCAATAATGCCGCCGAAATAACCGGCAATGCCACCGATGATTAAACCGCCAGTAAACGCAATGGCGAGGGTGCTGATTCCAATCAGAAATGCAGTTTGTGAAGCTTCCATCACGCGTGATAATATATCCCGACCGAAGTTATCTGTGCCAAATAAGTATTGTAAACTAGGTGCAGCCAACCTGTCGGCAGTGTGCATATCGTTTGGCGGATACGGTGTCCAGAACAATGAAATAATCATAAGAGTAAAGAGTAGAGTGACCAATGTAACGCCGATATATAACGTATAATTTCGATAAGATTTCATATGTTCACCTACAACTTTACTCTTGGATCGACGACGCGGTATAGCACATCAACAATCAAGTTAACGATAATAATAATGATAGCAACAATCAATACAAGCGTTTGAATTAGTGGGAAGTCACGATATTCAATCGATGAAACAAGCAGGGTGCCAAGTCCTGGTAATGAGAATACATTCTCGATAATAATTGTACCGACCATCGTATCTGCTGTGATGAGCCCGATGATTGTTAACACGGGTATGATACTGTTCCTAAGGACATGACGGTATGTCGTCGCGCGAGCGGTCAAACCTTTCATGCGTGCGAGCTTGATATATTCTTTTTGATATTCATCTAATATTGAATTTCTTAAGTACCGTATCACGACGGCAATATTAGTAATGGCTATCGCAAATGCGGGTAAGAATAACGAACGGAGCGTCCCAACAAAACTTTCGCTCCAATGGACAAATCCATATGTCGGGAACCATCCAAGCCATACGGCAAAGACAAAAATAAGTAAAAAACCAATCCAAAACGACGGTGTCGAGATACCGAGTTGTGTGATGATATTCATCACGAGTGAGTACCACTTGCCATCCGTGCGCGCGATAAGAATACCAAGCGGCAACCCGATGATTACAGTGAGCGCGAGTGCGTATATACCAATAAATAGGGATAGGGGAATACGTTCTGCAATGACATCAAAGACAGGCATGCTATAGCGATAACTTTCACCAAAATCTCCAGTAAAAATGCCAGTTACCCAATCGAAATAACGATTGGGTAACGGTGCGTCCAGGCCAAGCTGTGCTTCAAGGCGTGCAACTTGTCCAGGGTCTGCTTCTGTACCTAATATAGATAGTGCAGGATTCCCCGGTAAGATATTGAACATAAAGAAAATCAATATCGAAATGATCAGTAAAGTTGCAACGAAAGAAGCAAGCTTTCTCAGTATAAATCTCATATTCTTACTCTACGACTAAGTCTTTGATGACATAACGTTCATATGGATACATTTCAAATCCTGTAATACCTGAACGGAATACACTGTTACGTGCAGGATCCATCAAAAAGACTGCTGCAGCATGCTCTGTTACTAACATCTGTGCATCGTGATAATGTTCCACTGAATCCTCAGGTGATTGCGCTGAAATCGCCGCTTCAAGCGCGTCATCATAACCGTCGATATCTACATTCATAAAGTTATAAGCATAGTCACTCTGCATGCGTACCATAACATCATAAGGATCAAGTTTGCCTGTGAATCCAATGATTGTTGTTTCAAAGTTACGTTCGTTATACACCTGGTCTAACCAGGTGCTGAACTCAATGACGTCCAGTGTCACATCCACATTAATCTGTGCAAGCTGTGCTTGTAATACTTGTGATGCATCAATATATACCTGTGCATTGTTCGGCACACGCATTTCAATCTCAAATCCATCCGTGTAGCCTGCAGATTCCATCAGAGCAAGCGCTTCTTCAACATCTTCAGCATAATAATCTGCCGTGTCCGCGTTTATATAGAAATCCATCACCGGACTCATCAGCGTATCAAGTGGATCACCCTGTCCATCAAGAGAGACATCGATGATTTCCTGTTTATTAACCACCATACTCATTGCCTGGCGCACTTCTAAATTATTTAACGGCTCAACCTCGTGATTTAAAGCAAGCATCATCACCATGTTAAGTGGACCACTTACAACCGTTGCATCCGGGTCAACGCGCTCAAGGTTTTGATTAGATACCGCTGTGATAAAATCAATTTCCCCGGCTTGGAAAGCGAGCAATGCCGTTTCTTCATCCGCCATGACTTCGAAATGTACAACATCGACATCGAAATCATTGCCTTGGAAATAATCATCAAATTTTTGTAGTGTAACGCGCTGGTCAATAGAATGATTCACGAATTCATAAGGACCGGTACCAATTGGCTGCACCGCGTGACCCTCATAATCTGCGGGTGCTATCGCTGTAATCGTGCGTGCAAGAAATCCAGAGTCAGGACTCTCAAGTGTCACTTCTACCGTATAGTCATCAATTGCTGTGACCGCCTCGACGACATCCCACTTATCTGATAAAACTTCGCCATCATCTAAACCTGCAAGTTTACTGTAAGTGTAAACAACATCATCAGCAGTCATCTCGCTGCCATCATGGAACATTACATCTTCCTCTAAGTAAAACGTATATACCAATCCGTCATCACTAATATCATAGTCATGTGCAAGGTGAGGCGTCACCGAGCCATCCGTCTCAGCATCAAGTAAGCCTTCAAAGACGTTGTAAATAATAGACTCTGTTAACGTTGCTTGTGCCAAGAAAGGATCCAGACTATCGATATCGGTTCCAATTGCTATGCGAACTTCAGTTTCTCCGCCTTGTGCATGCGTTTCTGCACCAAAATAAGCCACAGTCGTACCGATTAACATAGAAGCTGCAAACAATTTAATTATTTTTTTCATAAGATAACTCCTCTAGATTTCTTATAATTAGCTTAGTTCGACTTTGTAGGCTTGGGTTTTAAGTACGTTCGCGTAATGTCCGTTTTGATTGTATCGATGCGGTTTACAAACTGTTTGAATTCATCCTCATTAACCCGCTCCCCATAATACCTTGTCTTTCTATAGGTATCGAAGTCTGTTGGGTCAATTATATCTACAAAATCATAGCGCTTCAACCAATCCGAAATGGTTTCATTATGATATCT
Source organism: Aliicoccus sp. (assembly GCA_041838435.1). Classification (GTDB taxonomy): domain Bacteria; phylum Bacillota; class Bacilli; order Staphylococcales; family Salinicoccaceae; genus Aliicoccus. The sequence goes on from JBGYPO010000008.1 coordinate 5,712, forward strand.
GCCAATATTATTTTCTGCTAACCATTTTTCAAACTCAAAGTATACTTGACGCACTTTATCGTCGGGTGTCGCAGCATTCTTAAAACGATGTTTCGTTTTGATTGGCGTCACATGCTTAACCGTATTGCTCGCGGCATCCTTCGTTGTTGTACGTGATAGATCACCGCGCCTCATGAAGTATATGACGAGGAGCACAACTACAATCACAATAAGTGCAATAACTGCAATCAGCTCAAACGGCATATTGAGAGACATTTCGTTCGGCGTTTCCATAATCTCTTCTTGCGGCACTTCACCTTCACCAAGCTCAGTATCATCTTCTTCCATCTCTGGATAATTGAGTTCCACGTTCTCTAAACTATCGAATATCGGACGCAGTAAAAAGATAAACCCGTTGATGAGAAAGAGCACGACATACGTCGCATAATGAATGATATATCGAAATGATAATCCGAATGCTAAACCGAGCGCTATAAACGTAAATATACCAGTGCTGAAAATCTTAATGTTATCGAGCGTCTCTCGGCCATTTTTGTACATGAGGACAATAAATCGACCGACAAAATAATAAACGACTTGTCCAATGACGATTAAATATAACCACTTCATATAATCTGCAATAATATCAAACGTGACGAAATTGAGCGTCATGATGATTACAAACGATAGGACAATCGACATTTCAGGGCGTGATGCCTGTTCGTCATGATGTAAATATTCAAGCTTAACAATCGGTAAAAATGCGCCGATCAACGCTGCGAGCCAGTGATAGTCAAGAAACCACATTAAGACGAAAGAAACCGGCAGCAGTACATAGATGAAACGCCGCCCTTTATCTGTGAAGAAAAAGTTATAACTGATAAGTATACCGATGACAATGAGTGCATAGCTCAGCGCGTTTGCGTCAAGCCCGTTGAGCAAATTGAGCGTGACAACGATGAGCAGCCACATAAATGCAGTTACCGTATACTGCAGGATGAAATGTAAACTTAGTTTAGGCCTCATGTGCCGCACCTCCTGTGCGTTCTAGAAGTCGGTGCACGCCTTCGGTGTCTAAGTGATACACGTATGTCCCTTTCGCGGCAAGTTGATTGAGCACAGTATGTGATTCAGAGCTGACTTGACCACATGTAATCACGTGTGTCGGCAATTGTTCATGATACAAAATATTGCGTAAAAACATTGGATACAAAAGCGTGTAGCTCATGCTGTTGACACGTGCGAGCGCTTCTAATGTATGGCGATAATGCTTCGGTCCAGTCGCCTCATGCAGCTTAAAGAAGTTAGACTTATCGAACGTCGACATGTTTGTCATCACGCTGTATGGTATGCCGAGCTTCGTTGCTTCTTCTGTTAAATACGCAAGCTTTTCAAAAATATCTTCAATATATTCCGGTGGTGCATAGTGATCTTGTGAGCGCAGATTAATTAAAATCATCCAGCTCATCTGCGTCACATTTTCATAAATTTTCGATTTCAAATCATCACCCTTAGCACTCGCTTTCCAGTGGATGCGCTTCATGCTGTCTTCATGATTATAATCTCTCACACCAATCATTTGCATCGGATCATCGAACAGCGCTTGATTCGCATGGATAAAACCCTGCAGCATCTTAGAACGCATATCATCGCGTGCCGCCTTCATTTTATCCGGGTAGACCATCACTTCAATTTTCGGTCGGCTCGATTTAACGAGCTTAATATCATCAAATCCAAAGGGCTGCGGCACAAATATAGAAATATCAATCACCTTACCGACCCCGCGCTTGTTCGCAGTATAAGGCAGGGCGATGAGGGTCTCTTTGTTACCGGATGTTGAGAACTTCACGCGCGTCTCTGTCTGATGCTTATTATCGGACTTAAATTCATTGTGAAACAACAGATGATCACTCGCCGTGACACGCATTTCTGCATTCATCAGCGGAATCCATCCGTTTTGACGCACAACGATGTAGAGCACACCATCCTGAGACTTGTAGTGGCGCACTGCATCCGTTGTAAAGTTCACTTCAAGATGTTTCGCCACACGAATTGAATACTGATGATTCAGGATAAAAAACGACGCGAATAATCCTAAGAGCAGTGACAGCCATATACTCATTGTAAATGGATATAAAATATTCATAATGATAATACCGAGCACGACCGCGATGAAAATAGACATCACGGTATTATCTTTAAATTCTGCTTTAAACCTCATCGCGCGAGACTCCAAATTCAACCGGCACCTCGACTGTATTTAAAATCTCATTTAATAATTGTGTCGGTGTCGTTAGTGTCATGCCCTCGATGCTGAGTACAATCCGGTGTGCGAGAATGTACGGTGCAATATCTTTTACATCTTCCGGCGTCACAAACGCACGGTTACGAATCATCGCGTAGCCCTGTGCTGCACGCACAAGTGCTAAGCTGCCTCGTGGTGATACGCCGAGTTCGATATGCGGGTGGTTACGTGTGCTGGTTACAATGTCTACGATATATTCTTGAATCGTCGGATCAACTTTAACTGCACTTGTCTGTGACTGGATGTTTATTACATCGTCAAGCGTAAGTACCGGGTCTACATTATTCAGCGCTTCCTCATTTAAATGCACGTTCATCATGCGCAGTTCTTCTTCAGTTGACGGATAACCGAGGTCTATCTTCATAAAGAAGCGGTCCATCTGTGCTTCTGGCAAGTCGAATGTACCCTGCTTTGATTCAATCGGGTTTTGTGTTGCGAGCACGATGAAAGGCGCGCGCATTGGGATACGTTCCCCGTCAATTGTCATCTGGCGCTCTTCCATCACTTCCAGAAGTGACGACTGTGTACGCGGCGTTGCACGGTTTATTTCATCAACAAGTAAAATATTTGTGTCGACGGGCCCCTTTTTCAGTTCAAATTCACGCGTTTTTGGATTGAATATGTTTAACCCTGTGACATCACTTGGGAGTATGTCAGGTGTAAACTGTATACGTTTGAAATCTCCATTCATTGCCTGAGCGACTGATTTTGACAACATTGTCTTACCGGTACCGGGTACACTTTCAAATAATATATGTCCTTTTTGAATTAAACTTACAAAAATTAAATCTAAAACCTTGTCGTTACCGACAATGACTTTACCTACTTCATCTTTAAAGCGTGCGAGTTGTTCTTTAACGTTGACCATTTCTAATAACCCCTTTGTTTCAGTAATTACTATATATTGTACCGATTATAATGTTTTAATAGAAGAATTATTTTATATTCGTTATCAAATACGGGCGTGTGTTATAATCAGTGAGTAAAAATGAAACTGAAATAAATGAGGAAATATTATGAGATGGACAAACGTTTTCCGGGGATTTGTCATGGGAATAGTAGAATTAGTTCCAGGCGTATCCAGCGGGACAATCGCATTGCTACTGGGCATTTACGAACAATTACTATCATCTATAAAAGGTATTGTACATAAGCAATTTCAAAGTTCTATGCGCTTCTTAGTCCCGCTTGTTATCGGGATGGGAATTGCGATTTTAACATTATCCGGTGTGATTACATATGTTCTGGAAGAACATCCAATTCCGACGCGGTGGGCGTTTATAGGTCTGGTTGCAGGTATCGTACCAATGTTGTGGCGGCTTGCACGGGTGAAAGAAACTTTTAAAATTCAGCATATTTTAGTGTTAGGAATTGTACTTATATTATTGATTGCGATGAGTTTTATCTCGACAGGTGATTTGGTGAGTAATCCTGATATTACGATGTCACTGCTCATTCAGCTGTTCTTTGCCGGGATGATGGCATCAATGACACTGCTGCTGCCGGGTATTTCGGGATCGTTAGTCCTGTTGATTCTCGGTTACTACTATATAATCATTGCAGCAATTGATGATTTAACATCATTTAATTTAGGTGGATTACCCATATTGATAGCGGCGGGGTTAGGGATTTTAGTCGGGTTATATGTTGGAAGTGTCGTGATTACGTATTTGCTGTCACGCTTTACATATATCACGTATGCAGCTGTGATTGGGCTCGTTACCGGAAGTGTGTTTTCAATTTATCCGGGATTACCAACGTCTGTATCGATGACAGTTCTTACAGTTATCATGCTAATCGTCGGATTTTTAGTGAGTTATATAATGGGACGCGCAGGAGAGAAAGAAGCGCGTTCACATAATGAGTAATTTGAGGTGGAATAATGTATAAAGCAGTCGATATATCTGCAGAAGACCATGATGCGTTTGTGCGTTCACATCCAGTTGGTGACATGCTGCAGTTAAGCGGTTGGGCAGAGTCGAAGGAATTGACGGGGTGGTACAGTAAGCGCATTGCTGTGAGTGACGCGTCAGGTGTTAAGGGTGTCGGCAGTTTATTATTTAAAAAGCTGCCTAAGGTGAAGTACACGATGTGTTACATTTCGCGCGGGTTTGTGTGCGATTATAACGATGTTGTTTTAGTGCGCACGTTGTTAAATGCTGCGATTGAGGTTGCACGTGGCGAGAATAGTTACGTGATTAAAATTGATCCGGATGTTGAATATGCTGGGAACGAAGATGTCGTCGCGCGTTTGATTGCAATGGGCTTTAAGCATTCTGGTTTAGTCGACGGCATGAGCAAAGATAACATTCAGCCGAGGCAGACAATGGTCACAGATATTAACAAGCCGGCCAAAGAATTGCTTCAGAGTTTTGAATCATCAAACCGCTCAAAAGTACGTCGTTCATTGAAGCGCGGTACAATAGTGGAGCGCGCAACACGCGAGGATATGCCGATTTTTAAGGCACTCATGGATGAGACAGGGAAACGTGATGGGTTCTTAACGCGAGATATCACATACTTTTTATCGATTTATGATGCTTTGAATAAAACCGGCAATATGGAACTATTCTTAGTGAAACTTGACCCGGGGCGTTTGATAGAAGAATTGACGGTGGCTAAAGAGAAGGCTGAGAAAGAAAAAGAGAAGCTAGTGAAACGCAGCGAGAAAAAAGATGTGAGCGGCGCGATGAAAAATGTCGATGCACAGCTTGAGTCGTTCGCACGCCAGTTGGAAGAAGCGGATGAAGTCATGACCGAACATCCAGACGGTGTGTTTTTATCCGGTGCGATGTTAGGGATAAGCGGACACAAGGCCTATTATTTATATGGCGCATCGTCGAATGACTACCGCACATTCTTGCCGAACCACCATATGCAATATGCGATGATGCAATTTGCACGTGAGGCCGGTGCAACAGAGTACGATTTCGGCGGCGTCAGTGTGGATCCGCCAGAAGACAGCGACTACTACGGATTGTGGCGCTTCAAGAAAGAGTGGGGCACAGTGGTGAGCGATAAGATTGGCGAGTTCGATTACGTGTTGAACAAACCGGTGTTTACTTTGCTTGAGAAAGGCGTTCCAACCGTGCAGAAAATTAAAGTTGGCCTAAATAGATTGAGAAATAAGAAATAGATGATTGGACGGGCACCCGAAAGCTGACGCTTTCGGGTATTTTTATGTTGTGGGTGGGTGGTTACGTGAGATTCCCGGGGCGGAAGATGGTGCTGACTCACAGGGTGGTGACTGGATGTGATTACCGGTTTGGAAATCGGTGATGACTCCTCATGGCGGGCTTTTAAATGTGATCCCCGGCTTTAAAAACGATGCTGACTCACACTAAATGCAACTCAAGCTCCAAAAATTGCCTTTGAGTTGCACGGTGGCACATGAAATGCAACTCAAGCTCTAAAAACTGCGTCTGAGTTGCACGGCGGCACATGAAATGCAACTCAAGCTCTAAAAACTGCCTCTGAGTTGCACGGCGGCACATGAAATGCAACTCAAGCTTCAAAAATCGCGTCTGAGTTGCACGGTGGCACATGAAATGCAACTCAAGCTCTAAAAACTGC
>JBGYPO010000009.1:0-6417 GCA_041838435.1 Aliicoccus sp.
CCTGATGAATATGGTTATCAATAAATGCACTTAAAGCATTGTTTGCAGTTGTGATTGCATGCAGGTCACCGTTAAAGTGCAGGTTAATTTCTTCCATCGGAAGTACTTGTGCATAACCACCACCTGTTGCGCCGCCTTTAATACCCATAACAGGACCTAAAGAAGGTTCGCGCAGTGCGACCATTACATTTTTACCTAACTGATTAAACGCATCTGATAAACCTACAGTACATGTTGATTTACCTTCACCAGCTGGTGTTGGGTTCATCGCTGAGACCAAAACAACCTTCGCTGTTTTCTCGTCTCCTTCAACCTTGTGAATATCAACCTTTGCTTTATATTTACCGTACATTTCTAATGCATCATTAGGAATACCCGCTTTTTCAGCAATGGCCTCGATTGGTTGAATCGTTGCTTGTGATGCAATTTCCTGATCTGTTAAATGTGCCATATAAATATACTCTCCTTGTCATGTAGATTACCTATTCATTATTACATAAATGACCGAAAACAAAAAGAGACGTAAGTATGTTCTATATATTTTTCATCCAAATAAAATATCTCAATTTGATATAATGAGATATTATTGTTATCATTTTTAATGTTTGTCCTTTCTTTTAGGACACAAATAAATTATAGGAGAGAATAATGAATAATAACAGGAAAAGAAAAAGAGTTTCCGATGTGTTTCTGTACTCGTCTATAATCGTTGGCGTAATAGTAATAATCGGTGCAATCTTCCCAGATCAATTTGGAGAAATTTCCGGGTCAATTTCAGGTTGGATTACTGAATATCTCGGCTGGTATTACATGATATTGACGACAGCACTTGTATTTTTCTGTGTGTTTTTATTAGTCAGTCCTATCGGTATGTTGAAACTTGGAAGCCCTGAAGATAAGCCGGAATTTAAAACAATTTCATGGCTCGCAATGCTGTTCAGCGCGGGCATGGGTATAGGCCTGGTGTTCTATGGTGCCTCTGAACCGATGGCGCACTATATCGAGCCACCAACGGCAGATCCTGAAACAAGTGCAGCTGTTCGCGAATCCATGCGTTCTACATTTATGCACTATGGTTTTCATGCATGGGCAATATATGGTGTCGTTGCTTTAGCACTCGCGTATTCTCAGTTTAGAAAAGGTGAACCGGGATTACTTTCAAAGACAGTTCGACCATTATTTGGAGATAAAGTTGACGGGCCATTAGGAACAATCATCGATGTGCTTGCTGTATTTGCAACGATTATTGGGGTTGCTGTCTCACTCGGAATTGGAGCGATGCAGATTAACGGCGGGCTCACATATCTATTAGGTGTACCAAATAATATTTTTGTTCAAGGTATTATAATTACAATAATTACAGTACTATTTATTGTCAGTGCATGGAGTGGCCTCAGTAAAGGTATCCAATACTTAAGTAACACAAACATGATACTTGCAGGTCTGCTACTCGCGACAATACTCGCTGTTGGACCTACAATGATGATTCTTAACACGATGACTCAATCGACAGGACAATATTTGCAAACATTCATAGCGAACAGCTTTGATGTCGCACCGCTCAACGAACAAAAAAGTTCATGGTTGCAGACATGGACAATTTACTATTGGGGATGGTGGATGAGCTGGAGCCCATTCGTCGGTATATTTATAGCAAGAATATCACGTGGCCGTACTATTAGAGAGTTTGTTGCTGCAGTACTTTTCGTTCCAATCTTGATCAGTATCGTCTGGTTCAGTGTATTCGGAATGACAGGTATATCTGTTGGCAGAGAAACACCTGTCATATTTAACATGGCAACAGAAACTCAGTTGTTCGCCGTATTCAATGAATTACCACTGGGGACAATATTATCTGTACTTGCAGTTATACTCGTTTCTGTATTTTTTATCACATCAGCAGACTCAGCAACATTCGTACTTGGTATGCAGACGACATATGGTTCACTTACACCTCCTGGCAGAATAAAAGTCATCTGGGGACTTTCACTCTCAGCGATTGCTTTCATTCTACTTTTAGCAGGTGGAGAAACAGGGTTGAACGCACTTCAATCTGCGGCGATAATTTCTGCCCTGCCGTTTAGTGTTGTTGTAATTTTAATGGTTATTTCGTTTTATAAAGATGCGAATAATGAACGTAAGTATTTTGGACTTTCGCTAAAACCTAATAAAGCGCGCATGCAGGACTATCTTGAGAATTCACCTGAAGTACATCAGGAAGAAATTGATTCTTATATTGAATCACAAGAAGGTAAAAAAGGTATATAAGATAAAAAAATAAAAATCCGTACGTTATCTCTTAAAAGAATAACGTACGGATTTTTTAATTAAATCAATCATCATCCATTGAACTTAAGTCACCTTCAGGCAGATTCAATTCCCATGCCTTTAACACGCGTCTCATTATTTTACCACTGCGTGTTTTCGGCAGTTTCTGTTTAAACTCTATCTCTCGTGGTGCAGCATGTGCGGCTAAGCCTTCTTTTACAAATCGACGAATCTCTTCTGCCAATTCGTCTGTCGGTTCATATTCTTTTTTTAGTGTTATAAATGCTTTAACAATTTCACCGCGAACCGGATCTGGTTTTCCTATCACACCCGCTTCTTGAACCGCCTCATGTTCAACAAGCTTAGATTCTATTTCAAATGGCCCGACACGTTCACCAGCGGTCATAATAACGTCATCCACACGACCTTGGAACCAGAAATAGCCATCTTCATCTTTGTAAGCTGAATCTCCAGAGACATACCAGTCTCCTATGAAATATGAATCATATTTCGCATCATTCTTCCAAATTTTGCGCATCATTGCAGGCCATCCTCTTTTAAGTGCAAGGTTACCCATGCGGTTCGGCGGCAACTCCTGACCTTGGTCATCCACAATAGATGCTTCTAATCCTGGCAATGGTTTACCCATTGATCCACCACGAATCTCCATACCCGGATAGTTGACAATACAATGCGCACCTGTTTCTGTCATCCACCATGTATCATGGATTCTCATTTTATAAACGTCCATCCCCCACTTAACGACTTCTTGGTTTAATGGTTCACCGACAGATAATATATGTCTTAAATTCGAAAAATCATACTGTTCAACAATATCATCACCGGCACCCATGAGCATTCTGAACGCTGTTGGCGCACTATACCAAATTGTGACTTTTAATTCTTCTAATGCGCCGTACCATGATTCTGGTGAGAACCTGCCGCCGACGACCACATTCGTAACACCATTTAACCATGGTGAAAATATTCCATAAGCTGTGCCTGTTACCCAGCCCGGGTCAGCAGTACACCAATATACATCATCTTCTTTAAAATCAAGAACGACCTTACCAGAATAGTACTGTTGAATCATCGCATACTGTACATGTAAGACACCTTTAGGTTGTCCAGTTGAACCACTCGTGTAATGTAAAATCATGCCGTCTTCTTTGTCTAACCACACCGGTTCAAAATCATCATCAGCAGTTTTCATTTCTTTTCTAAAATCTACATATTTTTCATGAGTATCATCAAATTCACCAACGATAAAAATCTTCTCTAAATTAGGTAATTGGTCAACTGGTACACGTGGTAGCAACTCAGGTGTTGTAATGAGCACTTTCGCTTCACTGTCCTCTAAACGGTCTTTAACAGCCTTCTCCATGAACGCTTCAAACAAAGGACCAACAATTGCACCGAGCTTTAAGCTACCGAGTAATGCGAAGTAAAGTTCTGGTGAGCGTGACATAAAGATAAAGACACGGTCCCCTTTCTCGATATTCGCATGAGCGTTTAAAACATTTGCAGCTTGGTTCGTTTTCTTCTTCATATCTGAAAATGTATATGATTCAACATTATCTTCTAATTTATAGAGCAATGCTGTTTTGTCTCCAAGACCCTTTTCCACATTTCGATCGACGCACTCATATGCCATATTAAATCGACCCGTCTCAGACCAAGAGAAATTTTTCTCAATAGTAGACCAATCATGAGATGAGTATGATGTGTCATAATCTTTCATATTTGGGTTTTGATCTGTCGCTTCATATTTTTCTATTTGCACATTCGCCATCTCCTTTATTTAATCTTTCTTCTTAGTATTATATAATGAAAACGTATTTAATTTCAAAAAGATTTATATAAATTGAGTCGAGGTGATAATTTTGGCGTATAAAAAGCAATATTACAGTGAAGAGAGACATGTCAACGATAGACTTTTTATCATAGAAGGGCCTGTTGAGCCGGAATATTTAAAGACCTACACGTTCGATGAAGCACTAGACGCCTTCCGCCTGGCTGACGAACAATTTGAAGCACTCATTGAGATTGCTGCGCTCCCAGAAGGCAGAATCATCATCGCACGTGAGCATGAAAAAATTGTCGGTTACATCACATACGTCCATCCTGATCCATATGAGAGATGGAGCGATGGTAACCTGCCATATATATTGGAGCTCGGTGCAGTTGAAGTCGCTGACTCCTATCGCAGGTTCGGCCTTGCTTCACATATGCTGCACCTATCATTTAAAGATGATTATATGGAGGATTATATTGTCATCACGACAGAATATTATTGGCACTGGGATTTAAAGAACACGAATCTTGATGTATATGAATATAAAGATATGATGATTCGCTATATGCAACAAGTAGGATTTGAAGTGTATCAAACAAATGATCCTGAAATCACTTCTCACCCCGCAAATACACTCATGGCACGCGTCGGTGCGCGCATTGATGACAATAAACGTATTGAATTCGATAAAATTCGTTTTAAAAATAGATTTTTCTTCTAGGAGGTACTTATGTTAGTAGAACGCATAATGACACATGATGTTAAAACACTTACGCCACAGGCGACAATCGATGATGCGATGCACATGATGAAGCAGTATTCATTTAGACATATACCAATTGTAGATGATGGAAATAAATTGGTCGGTATCATTTCTGAGAGTGACATTAAAATTAATTTACCCACGTCGATAGCAGGTCACGATCCTATAGAAGTTCGTGAAACAAAGCTTGAAGATGTGATGATTAAAAACGTGACGACATGTCATCCACTTGATTTTGTTGCTGAAATTGCACTTGATTTTTATAATTATACGATTGGAGCAATCCCTGTCGTAAGACAAGGTAAAGTGGTTGGAATCGTTACTCAAAAAGATATGTTGAATACATTTATCGAACTGACTGGTATTACTGAGCCAGGTTCAATCGTTGAGATAGATGTTGAAGATGAAATGGGTGTCATCTATGAACTCGGAAAAATATTTAAAGAACTTAACATTAAAATCATCAGTGTGTCTGTATATAACAATAAAGACACGTCATCAAACAAAATCATCGTACTGCGTATACAAGCAATGAATCCATTAATAGCTATTAATAAATTAAAAGAACATGGCTTTAATGTACTCGAGCCATATGAAGAATCATGAAGCACGCAACATATGTATACGATGATGAGATAATGAAATACCGTTTTAATGATTCACACCCATTTAATCAAATGCGCGTTAAGATGACGACAGATTTACTTAAATCTGCGGGGCTTTTATCGGCTGAAGATATAGTGAAGCCAAGGCGGGCGACAGACGCAGAACTAGAACTTGTGCATACGCGTGATTTTATCGACGCAGTGAGACGTGCCGGAGAGAATAAGCTTAGTGATACTGACACTCAGAAATTTGGACTTGGCACGAATGACACGCCGATGTTTGAAGATATGCATGAGAAAGCAAAATTAATTGTTGGGGCAACCTTAAGTGCTGTTGAACAAGTGATGGAAGGAAAGAGTAAGAAATCGATTAGTTTAGCGGGTGGATTACACCACGGGTTTAGAGGACGTGCAAGTGGATTTTGTATATATAACGATACGGCCGTTGCAATTGAGTTTATACGGCAGCGTTATGGCAAAAAAGTGCTTTACATAGATACAGATGCGCATCATGGGGACGGCACGCAGTTTATTTTTTACAGTGACCAAGATGTGATGACCTACTCGATTCACGAGACTGGCAGGTACCTATTCCCCGGTACAGGTAACACGACCGAACTCGGAGATGATTCGGGGTATGGATATTCGATTAATTTACCGCTTGATGCGTACACAGAAGACGAATCGTTTCAGGAAGTTTTTAAGGAGAGTATTACGCGTGCCATTGAGCGATTCAAACCTGATGTTATATTGAGCCAAAATGGTGTCGACAGTCATTATAGAGATCCTATGACTCATATGAGTTTGACGAGCGAGAGCTATGAGTTCATACCCCGTTTTGTGGATGAACTTGCTGAACAATATACAGATGGTAAATGGATTGCTGTTGGTGGCGGCGGGTATAATTTGTGGGAAGTCGTGCCGAGAATGTGGGCACAGATATGGCTTGCGATGAATGATATTACGCCGCCGCGTGGAATTTTGCC
>JBGYPO010000010.1:0-21285 GCA_041838435.1 Aliicoccus sp.
AGTACCGAAAGAAGCAAAAGGAGAAAAACCAAATCCACCAAAAGAACGACGTAAACGTCCGAGAAGACCGAAACCCGGTAACAAACCACAAGCGAAAGAAAAAAGTAAATCGAATAATCGCACATTGTCATCATTACAAAATGATTAAAAAAACGAGCGCTGATTACCTAGTGGGTAATGAGTGCTCGTTTTTATGTCATAAATCACCCATGTCAATGCCTGGTTCTATTGTCTCTCTTAAAAACGACTCGACTTCTTCTGCTTCATTGTCAGTCAGTCCGAGTGCATAAGCGGTGAAGCCTTCTTCATTTAAATCATCAGTACCAAAAATACCAAACGTATTCGTCTGCATATTTAACACAAGACTTTTACCGAAAAAGCGTGTCGTCTGCATAATAGCAAAATCATATCGATTCTCTTCACCGACGAAACTGACGAATCGTGTACTTGTATCTTCCGTATCATCATACAGATAAAAATCTATCATACTCTCAGTCCATTCTGGATAACGTTATTTATATGCTATCATAATTATATATAAATAAAAATTGAATGGGGACATTGAAATGTACTTTGTAGACAAGCAATTATTAATTGAACGGTTGGATTATATCGAGCACTTGTCTCGTGAACTGCCTGATGTTAATGGCTATGCTTTAGAGCGTGTCTGCCATATGTTAATTGAAGCAACTGTAGATGTAGGTAATATGATTATTGATGGTTTTATCTTAAGAGATCCAGGCAGCTATAGTGATGTGATGGATATAATGGCACTTGAAGGTGTAATTAGCGATGAACAAAGAGACATTATAGTAAGAACATTTAAGTGGCGTAACACATTGCTTAGAGAATATACATCTATTGACCACAATACGCTGAAAGAAGATTTTGCAGATGCACTTGCAACATATGAAAAATTTAAAATAGATGTATATAATTTTTTCGAGACTGAAAATCAAAGCATCACGGCATTCGGTCAAAAACATGATTAAAAATTTTTATGCTAGTATTTTGTTAAAACGGGTATATGTATAGTTAAGCACTGTTAAAATTGTATAAAAATTCACAATATATGTTTAAATCTAGGTAATTATGCCAAAAAATGCGTAATATGATGAATTTATTCATATATCATTTGTATTTTTAAAGAGATGCTTTATACTAATTTTGAAGGTGTTTCTATCATTGTGTTAAACAAATGGAGGTAGTTTAATCATGAAAGGTAGTAAAAAAAGTCTGAAATTATCATTACAACTAGCAACCGCGTCTGCACTCGCAATCAGTACACTTGCATTTAGTGCATCAGCAGATGCTCAAACTGAAGCAAAAGACGCATACATTCAAGCTGAAGAACAAGAAGCTGCACAATTTACAACATACCTAGATACACGTTTCCAAGCAGAGATGGATTGGGCAGAACAATCGAGCAATAACGCATCAGAAAGCGTGTTAAATGTTGGACTTGAGATCAGTGGTATTCCTGAACTTGATCCTCAAATAGGAAGTATCTTAAACTCATCTTACCTTGAGTTTTTAGTTCAACAAGATCTTGATGCTGAGCAAATGTTAATGCAATTAGATGCAAACATTGCAGGTGCGAATATTACAGATTTAGTATTTGCAATTGATCAGAACTATTTAATTGCGAGCTTGCCATTCTATGAGTCTCCTTTAATGATGTCTGATGAAGGTTTAGTACGCTTAGCTGAAGAATCAGGAGAAACAATGGGAGATTTTTCTTTCTCTGACCTATTCGCAACTGAGTATTCTGTGGAAGGTTTAGATGAAGAATACTTTAGCCGCTACAATGATTTAGTGTATGCAACTTTAGCAGATGAATCATTTACTATGGAAAATCTTGAAACAGAGATTGCCGGTATCACTCAAAATGCTGATGTGATTACAATGCAATTATCTGAAGCAGAGATTCATGAAGTGGTGAACGTTTTACTTGAAGAGTTAAAAAATGATGAGGTTATCATTGATTTATTTATGACACAATTAGAGGCTCAAATCACACTTGAAGGTGGTAACCCTCAAGCGTTTGAAGAAGAGTTTGTCAATTCAATTGAAGAATTACAAACAGAATTCAATGAAGTGAATTTCCCGCAGGGATTGACATCAACAATTTACGTTGTTGAAGATACCGTAATGAAGCGTGAGGTATTCACTGAAATTGATGCAAATGAAACTGGTGCAGCACCTGATACTACAGAAGAAACTGTAGAAGAAGACGTTGAAGCAGAAGAAGATACTGAAACTGAAGTTGAAGATGGTACTGAAGAAGACGTTGACACAGAAGACGGTACTGAAACTGAAGTAGAAGACGGTACTGAAGAAGACGTTGAGACAGAAGACGGTACTGAAACTGAAGTAGAAGACGGTACTGAAGACGATGGAACTGAAGACGACAGTGCATCAATCAACAGTGCAAGCTCTGACTTTGCTGCTCAATCATCAGAAGACGATTCAGATGAAGAAGCAACTGAAGAAACAGAAGACGGTACTGAAGAAGATACGACTGAAGACGGTACTGAAGAAGATACGACTGAAGACGGTACTGAAGAAGACGTTGAAACAGAAGACGGTACTGAGGTAGAAGAAGGAACTGAGGAAGACGCGACTGAAGAAGGCACAGAGGAAGAGGCGACTGAAGAAGTTGCACCTGTAAGTGATACGGTTGTTATCGACTTTGTCAGTGAAACAGCTGTAACTGAAACTGGTTCAGAAACGGTATATACGCTATCAGATGGTTATTCTGTCATTGAAGGTGTGTTATCATTAACTGAGTCTGCGGATGGTTTCTTAGACTCGTTCACATTATTTGCAGATGCTGAAGAAATTGCATTTATGCAGTTGGATAAATCGAATACTGCTGAAGGTGCTTCAGATTATGTTTATACAGTCAGCTTAGGACCGGTAGATGAGCGTATTGAAATGATTTGGGAAGGTTCAGCGACATACCTTGCAGATAGTGCAGAAGGTGTGGACCGTATGACATTCAGTATTCCAGACGTTGTTACACATGATCAGTTAGCAGTTGTGTTAACATCTAATGCACGACTAATCAATGGTGTTGAAATGATTGATACATCAAATGCAGAGGACTTAAGCAACATGTCATCGGCAGAGCTAGAATCATTCTTTAATGTTGAATTAGCTGAAAGCTTCAATAACTGGATTATGAACTTATTCATGGAAGCTTCAAATACGAATCAGTAAAAATTAAAGCCAATCGAGGTGTCGTTATATGAAATGGTTGAACCATATCATTCTATTTATCAACAACGACATAAAACTCTTACTGAGGAAGTGGAAATCACTTCCTCTTCTTTTAGTTGCGCCAATTATCATGCTCGTGATGATTGCGTTTTTGGCCGTTCGTTTTATCGGGGATTTTTCTGAAATGGATATACAAGTTGGACTGACCAACCAAGATGAAGCAGAAGAAACAACGATGATTGTGAATGCGTTAATGGAAACATCTGACATCAGTGAGATGTTATCTATACATACGATGACTGAAGAAGAAGCTGAAATAGCGATAAGTAGTAACGAGATTGCAGCAAATATAATATTCCCGGAAAACTTCTTCAATGATATGATTGGTGGTCGTTCTTCGACAGTTGAAGTGGTGGGTAATGCTGATATGTCACTTGAGAGTGATATTGTAAATGAAATTGTTGAAACGGTTGCAAAACACATAAGAAACTCACAGGCGAGTATACTCGCGATAGGATTTCAAGCGAGTGAGATTGGTATAGATGAAGAAGAAGTAGATGAACTGATTTTGAATTTATTTGTCGAATATTTCGTACAGGTGATGTCTAGCAGTGATATGCTGGATGAAAATTTACAAAGTAACATTGCTACAAATAATACAATGAACTACTATGTACTCTCAGTGTGGTTTGTTATGTTAATCTTCTGGTCGACAATTATCTCCATATATTTAAAAGGAGAAACGCATCATCGTGTGAAAACGCGTATGAAACTATATGGCGTAACAGAGCTAACAGAAAGTATTAGTAAACTCGTCGTGTTGTTAATCAATATGGTGTTGCTCGCAGCACTGAGTTTCTTCTGTATATATTTATTTACGGATATATTGGATTTGGCATTTGATAATATTGTCCGAGTGATGATACTCACACTTCTGTTTGTAGCAGTATTAAGTGGTATTCACATATTGATCGGTATATTATTCGACAATGTTAAAACACAATTAATCGTTAAATTAATCGCAACAATATTTTTAATATTATTTAGTGGGGCGCTTATCCCAACGATTTATTTCCCTGAATATTTACTGCCTATATTTGATTACAGTGTGAGTCATATGAGCTTCTACTGGGTGATGGAAATTGTGTTCAGTGGCAGGTTCTATATGGAAATAACACCACTGTTGATCAGCATCGGAATAATTTATAGTCTTATCATCTTTTTATCATTGTTAAAAGGGGTGAGACGCGTATGAAAAATATGATTGATATTCGACTTATGTTGAGTAAAAAGCGTCTCATTGGTTTGGTTGTCTGGCTGAGCGTACCGATACTTTTAACGATGGGATTATTTTATATTTTTAATGATGTGAGTGATGATTTTACAGTGCCTGTCGGTATTGTAAATGATAGTGATGACGCGGAAGTTGCACAGATCATCGAAGAAATTGATGAAAATAATCTGACCAATGTACGTTTGATTGAAGCAGAAGAAGCTGCACGACTCGTTGAGCAACATGAACTGGATAGTGCATTTGTTTTTGATGAGCAGTTCATGGATAATCTGGAAAATTTGAGACGCACGAACATGATTGAGAGCTTTTACTCTAACCGCTCACTTGCGTATGGTGCGATTAAAGAGAGCATCGGTGCAATTGTACAAGAGCGCTATGGCTTGTACTACGCGCAAAACATGATTAATCAGGTTGAAGCTGAAGCGGGCGAGGAACTGTCTACTGTAGAAGAAGTGGATGAAATTATTCAAGATTTAATCGAGCGCTTTAATCTACTCGAGTATCAGTATTCCTATTATGGCGATATCACGCCGGTATCTGATGATAGTGATATGAATATATACATGCTCTGGGTACTGGTCACATTCTTTGTGACGCTGTTTGTCTTTGAATTAATCGTGTCAGAGCGCGGACAAAAAGTCATGCAGCGCTTAGCGTTCACGCGTTATAATATGAGTAAATATTTCGGTTATCAAGTGGCTATTTTAACGTTATTACTGCTCGTTTCAGATTTTGTCGCACTGTTCGTTTTTGAGTTTTTCTATCAGCAGTCGATTGATATATGGGTATTTTTATCTGTGAGAGTGATGATGATATTATTTGCATATCTAATAGCGATACTGATAAAAAACGTCTACACATATTTACTTGTCAGTCTATTCGTTATTATCCTGGTCATTATTTTCACGTATATCTTATCACCGCTGCTTACGTTGCAGGGGTTGGAATTCTTTAATTATATCAACCCGTTGCATGAGTTTGCTAGTGGAGAAATTACGTTGTACTGGAGTATATTACTATTTGTGCTTGTTGCACTGATGTGGAGGGTTAGACATGCTTAAAGTGAATAATGTATCATTCTCATATCGAACGAAACAGGTTTTAGACAATGTGTCGATTGAAATAGCAGATGGTGAAATTATCGGTCTAGTCGGAGAAAATGGTGCAGGAAAAACAACATTTTTAAATATACTCGCAACACTTCTTAAACCAAAAAAAGGAACGATTGTGTATAACGATTTAAATTATAAAAATAAGAAACGTGCCATCCGTAAGCAAATAGGCTATGTACCGCAGGATATTGCTTTGTGGGAAGACTTAACTGTGATGGAAAATATGCTGTTCTTTGAAAAATTATCCTGGGTGAAGAAATCTGAGCAGGATTTAAAAGACATACTTCTCGATATGCAGCTAGATCGTTTTGATACGAAGGTAAAAGAACTATCAGGCGGTATGAAGCGGAAATTAAATTTGGCTATCAGTTTGATTCACGATCCTAATCTGTTGCTGCTCGATGAACCAACGGTCGGAATCGATTTAAAATCTAAAATAGAAATCAATGAGATTTTAAGATATATGAGTGAAGAAGAGAATATGACAGTCATCTACACCTCGCATGATATGGATGAAATCACCCAGCTGTGTGACCGCACAATTGTCTTTGGTAGTGATCCGTTTTATAGACAGTTGTTAAAACAGGAAGGCATGGAGATAGGGTAAAAAATAGAAAAGCACTTACTGGGAGTAGTTTCCATGCTCCAGTAAGTGCTGTTTTTTTATTCTTCAATACCCAAAATTATAAATGGTGTATTAATAATTAGTTCATCTTGATAAACTTCAGAATCGAACACGCTGTAATCACTTTGTGAGTATAAAGGCTCATAAATTAATAATGTGTTACTATTGCCATCGAACTCACCCGCATTAACGATATCGTAAGCATCCTCTAATTCTTCATCTTCTAATAATTCAAAGTCATACTCGGACATTATTTCTTTTATAGTTAATCCTTTAAAATCATTTAAAAATTCATCTAGATTATCGTCAAGCGTAACCTTATATACATTATCTGTATGTGTAAGGCCAATCATCCCTGATATAGGAACGTTTCGGTCATCACTTGTATCCAACAGGAGCTGAGTCACAGTCGGATTATAGAAATTCACATGCTCAACATCATGTACAGTGTTATACCCAATATAACCGACGTCGCCCTGATCTATATTAAATGTCACAGACGGCAGGAACATCGGAGTAGAGTATCTGTATAGATAAGCTAATGCTGTGTGTTCATTTTCTTTCTCCGCTTGTTGATAATCATTTATAAATGACTGCGCTTCTAATTCATTTAACTCAATTGTTTCTGTATATGTGTTGATATACATATAATCAACAAGATCAACTTTTAAAATATTAACTAAAAAGTCGAGTTGATTCGAAGCTAAAGAATCATACACAGGCGTGAAAAATTTTTCTTCATCTTCAGCTATATTAAATTCTCTCGTCCAATTTGAACCATCGCTTAATTGATAGGTGATTGTGTGCATGTTATATGAGTAGTATTGTGACATTTGCAGATAATCAAGTATTGGTCTGCGGGAATCTATAAGCGCTTCGTGTTGTTCATATACTGATTCGATTACACTAGGATCGCTTTCAACCATGTACTGTGCATCAAGAATATCTGCATCTTTTAGTGCAGAATACTCACCGATGTTTCTATCATACATTTGAATGTACACACCTTCGATATCCTCTTTATCGGGTATGTGAGTGAGATACATATGCCATCCGACGATAAAAACAATCCAAAATACTATCGCTGCTATTACAGTGACTCCGATTGTCTTAAGCGAGAGCTTTATCCGTGGTGTAAATTGTAAAATCATCTCCACGATAATGTATGATAGTGCAAGACCAACGACATAACTAATGATTGCAAGGGGTAAGTTGCCGAACACGAAGAGTATCCCGAGACCAAACACAAGCATACCAAGAATTGATAACCAGGCGCTGAGCATGATGTGTATCCAGTTATAATAAAAGGGACTCGATACACGTTCTACATGATGGCGCTGATATAAGAAATATGTTGCGCCAATTAGGATTACTGCAAGAATGAACCATACTAAAATATCTATGGAGTAACCAAAACTCATCTGATCTATTACATGTATTGGAAATGTGATGTATTCAATGATTGTTGTAATTGTTAATTCCTGTGTCCCATATCCATATGATTGATTCGGTACACCATCAAAAACCGTTAGTGCAACCACATGAATCAGTGACCAGGAAATATAAATCAGTAACATTGCTGCAGCTGTAAAGACTGCTTGAAGCGGTGCACGGTTAACAAACATGCCGACAAAAAGCGTAAAGCTATACGTTACGAATATGACAAAGCACGAGAATAATATCCACTTCACAATTTCTATGAAACTAATATCAAAGAACAGGTTAAACGATATTGCATAAATGATAAAACCGATGATTATCGTCATGATAAACAAGATTCCAAGTCCTGAGACTATTCCATGTGTCAGAAAACTGTGTCGTTTCACAGGTAGCGCATGCATAAAGTCTGATGATGCTTCATGATTTTTATAATCAAACTGAGTAATCGCGATAATCGTCACAATAATGAGCGTGAAGAGATATTGAATCGCACTCAGTTCATAAAGGTTTGATGTCGCGTCGATACTCGCGATATCACCTGCCTCACTTAGTCTTTCCAACTGGAGTGAGTAGTTGATGAGTCCTGGGATTTGAATGAGCAAGACACCAATGACATAAATCAAAACCAACCAAATAATATTATTTAAAAAGTATCTAGCGATTGATTTATTCCAAAATGATGTTTTTGATTTCATAACCCATACCTCCCATCTCATAAGCGAATATTTCTTCAAGTGTAAGCGGCAAAATATCATACATATAATGCGGATATTGTGTGATTTTCTTTTCGATTTCTAAAATGCTTCCTTTTACAATGCATGTCATGACACGACCGCGCACAGTATGATGTACGACATCGAGTGATTTAAAGAAATCATCATCAGGCATTGTTTTAAATGCAATCTGTACTTTGCTGTGTTCAGCCTTCATGTCACTCATCTCTTTATGGAATAAGAGCGCGCCATTATGGAGAATTGACACAGAGTCACATATATCTTCCATCTCGCGAAGGTTATGACTCGAAGCTACAATTGTCATCCCATGCGCTGCTATATCCTGCATCATGATGCTCTTCACTTGAGAACGGATGATTGGATCGAGTCCATCAAATGGTTCGTCTAAAATCATGACTTCAGGTCTAGCTGAAAATGCGAGTATGAATGCAGCCTGACGCTTCATCCCTTTAGATACTTGGTTGAGTGGTTTTTTATGGTTGAAACTAAAATGTTCTATTAATTTTTTGTAGCGTGAGTCGGACCAGTTTGGATATAAATACTGATAAAACTCGGACATGCTATTTAACGATGCGCCTTTAAAGAAGTGAGGAATGTCAGCTAGGAAAATCACTTTATCTTTAATGTTAGGCTGATCAAACACACTATTTTCATAATCGCCATACTTTATTGCGCCATAATCCACCTGATAAATACCGACCATAGATTTTAAAAGAGTTGTTTTACCAGCTCCGTTAGAACCAAGTACACCGTGAATTGTGCCACTTTCAATATGCATCGTAATATCTTTTAATGCTTCATGTTTATCAAACGATTTACCCATATGTTCAATCGATATCTTCATTCCTATCACTCCTTTCTGCCGTTGTATTTGAGCCTGGAATATCTACAGATTCTATCCAATTAAGCAAATCCTGTTTCGTAACATTTAGCAATGAAAGCTCATTTAAGATGCGCTCAAGTTCTGATTTTAATTGTGTGACCTTCTCTTTATTAATTGTTTCTTTCATATCATTCACGAAACTTCCTTTCCCAGGTAGTGAGTAGACATATCCTTCGCGCTCAAGTTCTCTGTATGCCTTTTGAATCGTATTTGGATTGACGGTTAAATCACCAGCAAGTTGCCGTACTGATGGCAACTGATCGCCTGGCTGCAATACATCTTGTGCCATGAGCAGTTTAACGCGTTGAACCAACTGCTCGTAGATGGGTGTCCGACTTTTTAAATCGATCTCTATCACATGCTTTTCCTCCTCTTTGATGCTGATATAAGCAATGATATCTTGTGTACTATCTGTATTAATGAACATAATACAGTTAATACGGTTAGGTGTCAATTTTTTTTTTGATGTGAAAGGGAGTGAGGGGGCTCATAGAGCAGCTAAGAGGTTTATTAGCTTCATGAGAACTCTCATAGAGCTGGTAAAGGGTTTATTAGCTTCATGAAAACTCTCATAGAGCAGCTAAAGCTTCCAGCGTATGACGGAGCATCCTCCGTTACTCGATAGAAGGCCAAACGTATGACGGAGCTTTCTCCGCTACCCGGTAGAAGGTCAAGCGTATGACGGAGCATCCTCCGTTACTCGATAGAAGGCCAAACGTATGACGGAGCTTTCTCCACTACCCGATAGAGGACCAAGCGTATGACGGAGCTTTCTCCGCTACCCGGTAGAGGGTCCAGCGTATGACGGAGCTTTCTCCACTACCCGATAGAGGACCAAACGTATGACGGAGCTTTCTCCGTTACTCGGTAGAGGGCCGAGCGTATGACGGAGCATCCTCCACTACCCGGTAGAAAGCCCAGCGTATGACGGAGCGGTCTCCGCTACCCGCAATACAATGTATTTTTAGAAAAAATAACCAACAACAAAAAAACACCAAACCCCGTAAAGGATTTGGTGCGCTCAAACAACCAATATTTAATTACGCTTCTTGTTTCTCAAGCCACTTGTAAATGGGCTTTAAGTTAACATAACCATCTTGAACGACTTCGTCATTCATCGTCACTAACGGATAAAATAATTCGTCTTCGTTAATCTGTTCGATTAATGATTCGTCATAATCTGATAGATTCTCAACATTGTCTAAATCAATATATGAAAATCGGAAGTCTTTATCTGTAAATTTTTTGTTTAGTACAGCTTCTAACCACTCGTACGTATCTTTTGAACCCGGTGCATTAACACAACTGGCACATATAACATCGCGTCCATAAACTTTAACTGCCACTCGCATCAAATCATACCTCTCTATAATTAGATTTTTCATTCAACATCTATTATAATATAGATTATAGAAATTTTCTGTAAGAATGAACTGGAGTGATTAATATGACAGTAGAACAACAAGATATAATGTATCAACAGGTTGATGAAGTAATTGAGAAGTTACGCCCATTCTTATTACGTGATGGGGGAGACTGTGAGTTGGTCGACGTTGAAGATGGTATTGTCAAACTTAGATTGCTTGGCGCTTGCGGCACATGCCCGAGCTCTACTATAACGTTGAAAGCTGGAATAGAGCGTGCGTTATTAGAAGAAGTCCCTGGGTTTGTTGAGATAGAGCAGGTTTTCTAGTATTCAGCGACCGTACTCGGTCGCTTTTATTTTTCAGGAGGGATAGGTATGTATCATGTTGTTGAGTTTTGTTCTTCGAACATGTTAAAAGGCTCAAAGGAAGTATTTGATACACTAAATCAAGATCCTGAAATTGATGTTGTGGATTACGGCTGTTTAAGCAACTGTGGTATATGTAGTAAAATGTTTTTTGCCTATGTAGATGGTCAGACAGTCAGTGGAAAAACACCTGAGCAATTGCAAACGCGCATATATAAGCATATCGAAAAGTTGAAAAATAGCGAAGACGACTATAACTTTTAAACGAATATTATATTGAGGTGATATTAATGAGTGTACTTACTTTAACTGAAAGTGCAGCATATGAAGTGAAAGATATGTTAGAGAAAAATGATTTGGCTAACGGATTTTTGCGTTTTAAAGTTCAAGGTGGCGGTTGTACAGGACTCACATATGGGATGGCCGCGGATGAAGCTTCATCAGATAGTGATGAAATTCTAGAATTTCACGGCGTAAGAGTGCTCGTAAATAAATACGACATACCTGTTATCGAAGGGACTGTCATCGATTTTAAGCAATCATTAATGGGTGGCGGATTTACGATTGAAAATCCAAATGCAATCGCATCATGTGGCTGTGGAACTTCATTTAAGACGAGAAAAAATGCCGGGACACCTGGAGATTGTTAAAATATCTCAAAACCGCTTGATATACCTACGAAAGATAAGTAATATTGAGAGTGTATATTATGCAAAAGAAATCGAGGAAAAGGTGAGTAATTATGGGTTTCGAAAGAACTAAAGTGGTAGTGTTGGGTGCCGGTTACGCGGGTATTCAAGCGGTCGCTAACATGCAGAAGAATATCTCTAGACATGAACTTGATATTACATTGATAAATAAGAATAACTTTCACTATGAATCAACATGGTTACACGAAGTAGCAGCGGGTGCAATTGAATGGCATCATGCGACTTATTACATCAATCAGGTAGTCGATAGCTTAAAAACAAACTTTGTTGAAGCGACAGTTACTGCAATTGATAAAGATAACAAACGCGTGTCAACAACAGAAGGTGAATTTGAGTATGATATCTTAGTCGTTGCGCTTGGTTTTGAAAGTGAATCATTCGGTATTAAAGGTATGGATGAGCATGCACACACAATTGTTACACCGGAAACGGCTGTTTCTGTGTGGGAAGAAATCAACAAAAACTTTAATAAATACTTAGAGACTAAAGATGAAACTTACTTATCTATCGTTGTTGGTGGTGGTGGTTTCACTGGATTTGAATTCCTTGGTGAACTTGCCAATACAATTCCAGAACTCTGTAAAGATCTTGGTATTGACCGTGACAAAGTTAAAATTACTTGTATTGAAGCAATGCCAAAAGTTTTACCGATGTTCCCTGAACATTTAGCAGAGTATGCGCTCAATTTCTTAAAAGAAAATAAAATAGAATTATTAACAAACACAGCAATCACAGCTGCGAATGAAGAAGGCTTAATGATTAAAGTGAATGATGAAGAACAACTTCTGGCTGGTAAAACGCGCGTGTGGACAGCAGGTGTACGCGGTAATAAGTTAATGGAGGAATCATTCGATGGCGTAAAACGCGGTAGAATCATTGTTAAACCAGACTTATCTATCGAAGGACATCCAGAAATCTTTGTTATCGGTGACTGTGCCGCTGCTATGAACGGCGAAGGCGAAAATGCTCGTCCATACCCAACAACTGCACAAATTGCTATGCAGATGGGTGAACTCGTAGCGAGAAATATTGGCCTCATTCTTAAAGATGAAAAAACAGCGCGTTTTAGCTTTATAGATCGCGGTACGGTATGTTCACTAGGAAAACATGACGGTATCGGTGTTGCTCTTGGACGGGAAGTAACTGGTAGAAGAGCTGCCATGATGAAACGTCTAGTTGACACGCGAGCAATCTTCAAAATTGGTGGACCTTTCCTGGCATTCTCAAGAGGTAAATTGTTAAATATGTAATTGACAAAAAATGGGTATAAATTTTATATCCATTTTTTTAATATGGAGGTTTATTTTAAACATGATTGAAGTTGTTCAACTATTTATATCGATGGTTTTATTTTTAGTACTGTTTTTTGGAATTGCATTTATCTTAAATATGGTACTAAAAGTAACGTGGATGATGGTGTTAGTCTATCCAATTATCGTGTTGCTTTTTATCAATACCACACCTTTAGGTGAATTTTTCACAAATCCAGGCAGTGCTTTTAGCGGATTATGGGAAAATGTAACAAGCATGCTGCTTGCAGACTATTTGTTATTTGGCAGTGGTCTTATCGGAATTTTGATTGCTGGTGCAGCTATAAGATATTTACGTAAATCGGGTTACACAATGTTTTAAAAATTTTAGGAGGAAAAAGAATGACGTTTACATATTTGAGCAAGTATGAAATGACAGAAGGACCAGTAATTATTGCACTTCCAAGTCACCTTAATCAACTTGAGAACTTTGATGAGGTCGATGCACTTCTTGGCGGCAGTTTAGAAGCAATGGTAAAGGAGCGCGTGCTATCAACAAAGCATGGTGCAATCTCTTCCACTGGTGCAACAATTCAGACGGAATATAAGAAAGTAATTATCGTTGGTCTCGGCAATAAAAAAGAACTCGACTACAAAAAGATGACGACAGTCTTTGCACATCTTTTCAGTCATTTAAAGAAAGAGAAAATTCATAATGCTCAGATTTTACTCGACAGCTTCCATTATGAAGGCAATGCAATTTCTGAGATTCTTCCAATTGCATTATATATGAGTGTGCATTCGTTTGATTCATATAAAACAGATAAAAAGCCGTACTTTATCGATCAATTAGAACTGACATTGACAAGCAGTAAAGATTTAAAGGATGATATCGAAAAATATAAGCATCTCGGACAGGCAATTGCGATTGCACGTGACTATAGTGAAACACCACCAAATATTCTCTACCCTGAACAATTTGCACGAGAAATTGTGGAACAGTTTGAGAATGTCGACAACGTTACGGTAGAAGTGAAAGATGACACAACTTTAGAAGAAGAAGGCTTTGGTTTACTGAATGCTGTAGGTAAAGCATCGGTGCGTAAACCACGTCTTGTGACACTGGAGTATAAACCGGAAAATCCAACAAATGATGCACCGATTGCCCTTGTAGGTAAAGGTATCACGTTTGATACCGGTGGTTATTCAATTAAGGTTAAAGACGGCATGCCAGAGATGAAGCGCGATATGAGCGGGGCTGCAAACGTAATCGGTATGCTGCATGCAGCAAGTCATATGAAACTTCCTGTGCATATTGTTGCAGTCGTGGCACTCGCTGAGAATATGATTGATGGCAACGGTATGCGTCCGGATGATGTATACACCGCGTTAAATGGACTGACGGTTGAAGTGAAGAATACAGATGCAGAGGGGCGTCTCGTGCTTGCTGATGCAGTATTCCATGCAGCGCAGTATGCACCAAAAGTAATCATGAACTTTGCAACGCTCACAGGTGCAGTGGTGATGGCTATCAGCGGTGACAGAACAGGTGTATGGACGAACCAAAACCGTGAGTTCTTAGATGATATCTTTAATATTTCTGATGATGTGGGTGAAGAAATGTGGCAGTTACCACTTTCAGATATTGAAGAGAAAAAAGTTAAGAAGTCAGATGTCGCTGATATTACAAACCACTTCCCTGCAGCAGGCAGCGCATCGTTTGCAGCATGCTTCATCAAGCAGTTCGTTGATGATAAACCTTGGATTCATTTTGATATTGCCGGCAGTGCTTCGACACGTACAGGTTCTGAACTCGGACCTAAAGGTGCAACAGGTGTGCCAATTCGTACAATTGTAAAATACCTGGAAAGCTTGTAATTGATGGATATCAACAACGGTTTAATTGATTTTTTTGGTATTGAAGAAGTAAGTCGGGGCGACGGCGAACTGGTCATGAAAATGCCGGTCTCAGATAAAATAAAACAACCGCTCGGTTATGTGCACGGCGGAGCGTATGTGACGCTTGCCGAGACAATTGCGAGTCTGGGTGCATTTTATGCAATAGACCTGGATAAATACATCGCATTTGGTTTGGAAATTAATGCGAATCATGTTCGTGCAACACGTGAAGGTGTTTTATACGGTTATGGTAAGTGCGTTCACAAAGGTCGAACAACACATGTATGGCTGGTCGATATTAAAAACACACAGGATCAGCTCATCAGTACAGCGCGCTGTACTGTTGCGATAACTGAAAAAAGATAAACAAAAAGATCAAACGATTATTCATCGTTTGATCTTTTTAATGCCTGATATGAAGGTGCAGTGTAATCGCCATGATCCTCTGCACCCGATTCATCACGTTTTAATTCATTAAGTATTGTTAATTTGTATGGTTCTACATCCGAGTGAAAAGCACTGCGCGATATTATATGTGCAGATACAGGTGCCGTAATAAATATGAACAATATGGCCAGGAATAATTTCGAGTCAATGTGATTATCAAAATACCAGAAATAGAATAGTGTACCAAGCATCATCATCATCACGCCGAGAGTAGAACTCTTTGAAGCTGCATGAAGCCGGGTGTATACATCAGGCAGCCTGATCACTCCAATTGTGGCGACGACAGCAAAGAACGTACCCGCTAATATAAAGAAAGATATCAGACTAATCATCAGAATCTCTGTCATTTTCGATAATCACACCTTTCTCTAAATATTTTGCGAAGCCAATCGACGAAATAAATGCGAGTATACCGATTAAGAGAATAACAACGAGTAAGTACTGTGTGTGAATCATCATAGAGACAAGTGCTATAAATCCCATCAGCAATACTCCAAATGCATCGAGACTAAGCACCCGGTCATGGACGGTAGGACCGACAATGATACGATAAACCATACCGAGCATTGAGAGTGAAAGTATGAGAATACTCAAAATCAGAACGATATCCAATATCTCAATTGCATTCATGATAGCTTCACCTCTTTGATTACTTCTTCAAAATTCCTCTTAATATCACTGATAAAAGTCTCGGCTTCTTCAAGATTTAAAGCGTGTATATAAAGCGTGCGCTGATCTTCACTAATTGCAACAATTACCGTACCCGGTGTCAGAGTAATTAAAGCTGACAATAAGGAGACTTCCCAGTCATCTTCTAAATCTGTTGGGTAGGCAAAGAATCCGGGATGAATATCTATCTTGGGACTAAGCACCACACGAACTACATCAAGGTTTGCTTTGACAAGTTCCCATAAAAATATGAGGCCGAGTTTTATAATTGCAATGACGCGTTTCATATAGAAGCGACCTGGAAGAAAACGGCGAATAATAAACACTGCAACCATTCCAAGAAGATAACCTGCAAAAAATGACCCAACAGTAAAGTTTGAATTCATGAACATCCAAAGTAACGCTAAAACGACGTTAATAAGTACTTGAACTGTCATTTATTGCACCTCCATTAGAAAACGTGAGTAAGACGATGGATCATAGAAAGATTCTGCAGCCATGTCAAATAGCGGGTAGAGTAAGTCTGCGCTGAGTCCAAAAAGAACAGCAATTATGACAAGGCTAATCGCACTAAACATCATCTTATCCATTTTCACAGGTTTTAAGCGTTCGAAATCCATGTCTTCTCCCCAAAACACATTGATAAATACTCTCATAACTGAGTAGAGGACAATAAGGCTCGATAATAATACGACGATGCCCGCAATGAAATAAGAATTATCAAATGCCGATTCTACGATAAATAATTTTCCGTAGAAACCGGAAAGTGGCGGGACACCGGCGAGGGACAGAGCGGCGATGAAAAATGACCAGCCCAAGACCGGATGCACTTTAATGAGACCGCCAAGTTTTTCGGAGTTCGTTTCTCCCGTACGGTAAATGATTATACCAATCAAGAGGAACAGTGCTGCTTTAATTATCATATCGTGAATTAGATAATACATTGAGCCAATAGTTCCTGCAGCATCCATAGTTGCAAATCCAACGAGAATGACACCCACAGCAATAATGATGTTATAAATAATCACTTTTTTCATATCTAAATATGCGAGTGCACCAATACAACCAAAGACAATTGTTAGAACGGCCAGTACAAGTATCATTTGAGAACTAAATTCAAAATTCTGACCAAAGAACAAACTGAATGTTCGTGCGATTGCGTAGATACCAACTTTGGTGAGCAACGCACCAAAGAGTGCAAGTACCGGAATCGGTGGTGCGGCATAGGAAGTAGGTAACCACGAGTAAAGTGGGAAAACCCCTGCCTTCGTTGCGAACACCAGTATAAATACAACTGCGACAATTGTTATTCCTGTTGTATCTCCGTTAAATGTCGAAAGTTTGATGTGCAGGTCTGCCATATTTAAAGTGCCGGCAACAGAATATAAGTATGCGAGACCCAAAACAAAAAAGTTTGAGGATACAATATTAATTAAAATATATTTAAATCCTTCTCGCAACTGGAGTTTTTCTCCGCCAAGCGCAATTAATATATATGATGATATTAAAAACACTTCGAAAAACACAAACATATTAAAAATATCTCCGGTACCGAATGCACCGTTAATACCCGCCAGCATAAACATAACCATCGGATAATAGTAATATCTTTCACGTGGTTCACCAATTGATTGGAATGAAAACACGCTGACAAAAAAGACAATAAGTGATGATGTGAAAATAAGTAATGCTGCTGCCATATCAATTGCAAGGTTGATTCCAAACGGAGGTTGCCAACCGCCAAGGAATGTCACAACCATGCCATTTTGATAAATATAAATCACCTGGACAAAAGCCGCAATTGCAATAAGCAATCCGCCAATCGCAGCAATCGCACGGTGTTGAACAGGCCGTTTACCGACAAGCAACATGATAACTGCTACGAAGAGCGGTAACATAATAGGGATTATAGGGAGTATATCAGTCAGCATGTGAATCTCCCTTCAAACGCTCGATATTATTTGTGCCAAGTTCTTTATAAATTCTAAGCGCCATGACGAGCGTAATCGCTGTCAATGCAAAAGCGATTACTATAGCTGTTAATACTAAAGCCTGTGGCAATGGATCTGCATATGCGTCTACATGTTCATCTAAAACAGGAATAGCACCCCGTTTAAGTTCTCCCATTGTTAAAAACATCAGGTGCGCACCGTGCGACAATAATGCTGTGCCTATAATAATCCGGAGGATATTTCGGGATAACATTAGATATACAGCAGCACCGAAGAGAGTCGCAGCTAAAAAGATTGTAATAAGTTCCATTAAGCTTTCTCCTCCCCTATGAGTACTATTATAAGCAGACAGGCCCCCATAACAGTTAAGAACACACCGATATCAAAAAGGACAGCAGAGTGTAATGCCAGTTCTTGTAAAATGGGGACATTAATATATGTGAATTGATGTTGAAAGAAAGGTGTACCAAATAAAAATGACAATGTTGGAACGCCTGCTGCAAAAATCAATCCTATTGTAATTAAAAATCGAAAGTTAAATGGTATCATTTTATGGACTGTCTTACGATCAAATGCAATGAGCAGCAATATTACAGCAGAAGCCCCGAGCAGACCGCCTACGAAGCCGCCGCCTGGTGTATAGTGTCCTGCGAAAAACAGGTTAAAAGCAAATATGATAATAATGAAGAAGATTACTTTAGATGTGAACTGTAAAAACACATCGTTCATCTGTCTGCTGACTTTCTTATATCCGGCTCTCATCAATGCGCTCTTCATTATCATCACCCGCTTTCTTTTTATTAAGTCTGAGTCTCATTAAACTATAGATGCCAATACCTGCAATACCAAATACGACTGTCTCGAACAAGGTATCAAATCCACGGAAATCAACAAGTATAACGTTGACCATGTTTCCGCCCGCAGCTAATTCGTATACGTTATCGATATGGAAGTGACTGATGGACTCAAATAATCGGTTGGAATAAGCAGAGTATCCAATAATCATAACCATAACTGCGACCCCAATTGCAATAATTAAATGGGGTACATTGAGTTTAACACTGTGTGTATATGATTCCCTGTCAGGTAACTTACTAAGTACAAGTAAAAACAATGTTGTCGTAACAGTCTCAATAGCGAGTTGAGTAAGTCCCAAGTCCGCTGAACGGAAGACTATAAACAGCAGCGCCATTCCGAAACCAACTGTTCCCAGTAAAATAACTGCAATCATTCTTTCCTTTGCCACCAAAAGTGCTCCGGTTGCAATTAATATTATTAAAACAATAATTAATTCTTGAAGTGTAATTGGCGAAGCACTTCTTAAATCAATTGCTGTACCATTCACTATGAAAGTATAGATACTGATAAATATAAAGAATCCAAGTATATAAACTAAGTAGTGTGTCATATTGCCGTTGACAAATCTATCGTTAAGTTGTCTTGAAGACAGACGGCTGTAAATTAAACCACTGTCATACAGGTAGTTCAGTGTGAAATTTTCTTTATGGTAGTCATAGATAAACAACCAGTGGCGGCGGGTCATATAAAGCAGAATACCTGCAACAATGATAAATATCGTGAGCCACAGAGCAGGGGAGTCAAACCCATGCCAATGATAGATCTGTGTGTTCAAATTTGTTTCGGTGCCGAGTATGCTCATTGCCGCAGGGTCAATGATTGACTGAGACAAGATGTTTGGAAACAGTCCGATAATGATAACGAGCGCTGATAAAATCAATGGTGATGCAAGCATCAGCCACGGCGCTTCTTTCGGTGTCTTAGGTGTGTCCGTAGTTTCTTTACCTAAGAATATGCCTTTAAATAAAATCAATGAGTAGATAAATGTAAAGATACTGCCAAATACAGCAAGTATCGGGAAAACTAAACTCACATCACTTAAGAATGAGAAGTCGGCATGACGAATATGTACCATGACTTCTAAAAACATCTCTTTTGATAAGAAACCATTAAACGGCGGTATGCCTGCCATCGATGCCGCTGTGACTGCAGTCATTGTTCCAGCGACCGGCATCACGGTCATTAAACCACCGAGCTGTCTTAGACTGCGCGTACCTGTTTCGTGGTCCACAATACCGACGAGCATAAACAGGGCACCTTTAAATGTTGCATGGTTTATCAGGTGGAATACAGCGGCAACAACAGCCATTGTAAACAGCTGCTCATTGGCACCTGTGTGCACGCCTAAAGCACCAAGCCCGAGCAGTGACATGATGAGTCCGAGCTGTGACACCGTTGAGAATGCAAGCACAGCTTTTAAATCGTCCTGTTTGACGGCATTAAATGAAGCCCATGCCAAGGTCACGAGTCCTGTAATCAATATTGCCCACACCCACAGCTCACTAAAGGCAAAGACAGGTGTGAATCGTGCAACGAGATAAAGTCCCGCTTTGACCATCGTTGCAGAGTGGAGGTATGCACTGACCGGCGTCGGTGCCTCCATTGCGTCCGGTAACCAAATATAGAAAGGGAATTGAGCTGATTTTGTAAATGCACCGAGCAGAATTAACACAATTGCTATTGGTGCCAGTGCACTCGCTTGTACGACATCGACCTGTGCGATGATTTCTCTGATGCTGAATGATCCTGTGATTAAATATAAGGATATGAAACCACCGAGCATGAGGAAGCCGCCACCCATTGTGATGAGCATAGATTTAGTCGCCCCGTATAGCGAACGTTCGCGATTATACCAAAACGCGATGAGCAGGAAACTTGAGATAGAAGTCAGTTCCCAGAATAAATATAAAGATAAAATATTATCATTTAACACCACACCAAGCATGGCTGTCATGAACATGAGTAAGTATATGTAGAAACTATTCAAATCTTCGCGATGCGATAAATAACCAATAGAATAAAGTACAACAAGCGCACCGATCCCGGAGATGAGTATAGCAAATAGTAAACTTAAACCATCGACATACACATCAAAGTTCAATCCAATGTTCGGCATCACCGCCATCGAGTGATGTAATACCTCGTGGCGACTGACATCCGGTATTAATGTAAATAAGTACAGTACAATAAGCGTTGGTATTGGAAGAACGAACCAGCCCGTGTGTATTGTACGTGTATATTTTTTGAGTATGCCCAGTATAACCGCCGCTATGACGGGTAAAACAATTGCTAAATGAATTAACGTCACATGATTCCCTCCTTCAAAATTTAGTCATATAGTATGATTATACATTAGATATGGTGGTAAATAAACGACCAAACTATTATTTTATTGTCTTAAACTATGATAAAATATAATGTATCAAGGTTCACTTAATACGACTTATA
The DNA here is from genome assembly GCA_041838435.1 of Aliicoccus sp. Classification (GTDB taxonomy): domain Bacteria; phylum Bacillota; class Bacilli; order Staphylococcales; family Salinicoccaceae; genus Aliicoccus. Next base: position 21,276 of record JBGYPO010000010.1, read on the forward strand.
TTCACAAAAT
>JBGYPO010000011.1:0-5134 GCA_041838435.1 Aliicoccus sp.
CGAGTAAAAAAGAAGCGGCTAAAAAGACTTATGACACTGCAGTTATCGCAGTGACTGCAGGTGAAGGTACAAAGGAGTTATTCCTAAGCATGGGTGCGACTCATATTATCAGTGGTGGACAGACAATGAACCCATCAACGCAGGATATAGTTGATATTGTAAAAGGTGATGATATTAAAAATATAATCGTCTTACCGAACAATAAAAATATTATCATGGCGGCACAACAAGCTAAATACTTAGTGGATGTTGAATTACAAGTGATTCCAACGAAATCAATTCCAGACGGCCTAGCGAGTTTAGTAGTGTTTAGCCCAGATGTGGAGATTGCTGAGAATGTTGAGAACATGAATGCTGCATTAGAACATGTTAAAACAGGTCAGGTTACGCATGCTGTGCGCGATACGAAAATAGACGGTGTTGAGATTCAAAAAGATCAGCACATGGGTATTGCTGATGGTAAAATTATAGTGAGCAATAATTCTCGTACGGAGACTTTATCGACGTTAATTCGTTCTATGATTGATGAGGAATCAGAGATTGTGACGATATTAATCGGTGAAGGCGGAGAACAAGACGAAGTTGAATCGGTAATCACAGCGATTGAAGCCGACAATGATGAGGTTGAGTTCGAAGTGCATCGGGGCGGACAGCCTGTTTACAGTTACTTACTATCAGTTGAATAAATACATGAATTATATTAACTTTAAACCACATGATTGATTTATCATTGTGGTTTTTTTGAGGAGTGATGATGTGAAATTTAAAAGTGTATTTGATATTATCGGACCAGTTATGGTCGGACCATCTTCATCACATACAGCTGGTGCGGCTCGGATTGGCTTAGCTGCGAGAAGTTTATTTGGTGAGACGCCGGAACATGTGGACATATATTTGTTCGGGTCCTTTAAGGATACATATAAGGGACACGGCACTGACGTTGCGTTGCTCGGTGGATTGCTCGGATTTGATACGGATGATTCAAGAATTATACATGCGAAAGATCATGCCGAGGAAGCCGGTATGCAGTACCAATTCATTGAGCTAGAAGAGACACGTTCTCACCCTAACACTGCGATATTGTTTTTAAAGAAAGGCGATTCGCGCATGAGTGTTGAAGGTATATCTATCGGTGGTGGGAAGATGGAAATTATCAGCATTGACGAGTATGAGATTAATATTTCAGGGAATAACCCGGCGATTCTCGTTTTCCATAAAGATACTTTCGGAACAATTGGACGCATCACTACGATTATTGGTGATAATGGCATCAACGTTGCCCAAATGAATGTATCGCGTAAAGAAAAAGGTAATACTGCGTTGATGACGATTGAAGTGGATGATGTTGTAGACTCAGATATTATCAATGCAGTTAAACAAGTAGATGGTGTAGAACGCGTATTTATAATGGAAGAAAGTTAGGTGATTGGTATGTTTAACAGTATAGAAGCGCTTGTCGCGCGCGCAAATGAATCAAACATTTCAATTTCAGATGTGATGATTAACCAGGAGATGGAGTATCGTAAACTACCTTATCTTGATATATATAGTTCTATGAAGAAAAATTTAGATGTCATGATTAATGCAACGAACGAAGGGCAGGCGGGTGTTAAAAGTCCGACTGGTTTAACAGGTATGGACGCAGTAAAAATGAAAAAATATATTGAGTCAGGTCGTGGACTCAGCGGAGACCTTAATTTACTCGCAATTATGCACGCAGTGAGTACAAACGAGGTCAATGCTGCGATGGGTAAAATTTGTGCGACACCAACTGCTGGTTCTGCAGGGGTTGTACCGGGTGTCTTGTTTGCAGTTAACGAAAAGCGTGGTTTAAGTGAAGAACAGATGGTGAAATTCCTATTTACTTCAGGCGCATTCGGTTTTGTGGTTGCAAACAACGCATTTATTTCAGGTGCATCAGGTGGATGTCAAGCAGAAGTCGGGAGTGCTTCAGCAATGGCAGCAGCAGCGCTTGTCGAACTTGAAGGTGGCACACCTATTCAAAGCGCACATGCATTCAGCATTGCGATGAAAAACATGCTCGGCCTTGTCTGTGATCCAGTAGCTGGTCTTGTCGAAGTACCTTGTGTGAAACGTAACGCAGCTGGAGCAACAAACGCGCTCACAGCAGCTGATATGGCACTTGCTGGCATAGAATCAAAAATTCCAGCAGATGAAGTCGTAGAAGCGATGTATAAAGTCGGCTTAACAATGCCGGAAGAACTGCGTGAAACAGGACGCGGGGGCTTAGCCGCTACACCGACTGGCGAGCGTATTAAACAAGAATTATTTGGCGTTTAAACGATGGACGTTCAGTTCATACAAAGTAACGATCCACTGACAATTATAAAAGGTGTTGGAGAAAAGGTTTATGAGCGGTTAAACAGCATCGGATTATATACCGTCAACGACGCACTTTATCACTTACCAAGTAGTTATAAAGATATGACTGTGATTCCGCTTGATGAAGTTGTACCTGACGCAACAGCGACGGTTGAAGGTTTGGTTGAAACTGAACCGGCTGTCGTTTATTTTCGTGGTGGGAAAAATCGCTTAACTGTGTTTGTCACTGTTGACGGTGTGTATTTGAAGGCGACGTTTTTTAATCAACCTTATTTGAGAAATGTGCTTAAAGAGGGTGATACGGTCTCGATTACTGGAAAGATTGATATGCATAAGCTCGAGATAAAAGGGCAGACGATAGGCAAGAACACTGATGAGGGACTTAAAGTCAGATATAGCCTGCAGCAAGTCATGCATATGCGTACGTATCAGAAAATCATTCAAAATATTTTTGATACGTGTGAGATTTCCTACGAGTTACCAAGTGAACTCAGCGAGAAGTACAAGTTGATTCAGGTTCGCGATGCGCTCTTTACTTTGCACTTTCCAGATACTCAAGAGAATTTAAATAAAGCACGGCGTACATTTAAATTTTTTGAACTGTATCATTATCAAATAAAAATCATGGAGAAACGACAGCGCGAGCGTATACGTAATAATCATTACATAGTGGATTATGATAATGATCTGTTAAAAGCGTTTATTACGACGCTGCCGTTCGAACTGACAGAGGATCAAAAGACAACGACAAACGAGATATGCCGGGATTTAAAAGATAATGTCTCCATGCATAGATTGTTGCAAGGTGACGTTGGAAGCGGTAAAACAGTCGTCAGTGGTATCGCGACATACGCAATTAAAACAATCGATGAGCAGGTTGCATTGATGGTCCCGACAGAGGTGCTCGCGCTCCAGCATTATGAATCGTTTACAGAATTGTTCGGCGAGACACTCAATATATACATACTTACAGCGAGCACGACAAAGAAACAGCGTGATGCGGTGCTTGCGGCGTCGGCGGATGGCACAGCAGACCTAGTCATCGGTACACATTCATTAATTGAGGATGACGTTGTATTCGCGCGACTCAGTTTAATCATTGTGGATGAACAGCACCGCTTCGGTGTAAATCAGCGTAACCGTTTAATCAAGAAGGCATATAGACGCAATGTGCTCTACATGACAGCGACACCAATACCACGCACGCTCGCGATTACAACATACGGTGATATGGATGTATCACTTATCAAAAGCATGCCGAAAGGGCGCAAGCCGGTCATCACAAAATGGCATAAATTTGATGATCTAGATATTGTGTTAAACATGATTAGGCACGAACTCGATAAAGGGCATAGTATATATGTAGTAGCACCACTTATTGAAGAATCAGAAACACTAGAGGTTGAGAACGTAAATGAAATTTACACGTTCTTTATCGAACAGTTCGGTATAGAAAATGTGGAACTTGTTCATGGTCAACTAAAATCTGATGAAAAAAATACACGCATGGGACACTTTGAAAATCTTGAGAAAAAGATTTTGATATCAACGACTGTTATTGAAGTAGGTATTAATGTGCCGAACGCGACATTTATGTTAATATACAACGCAGAACGCTACGGTTTATCAACTTTACACCAATTACGAGGTCGTGTGGGTAGAAGCGATAAGCAGAGTTATTGTATACTATTATCAAATCCGAAAACTGAAAATGCGCACATGCGCATGCAGATTATGACAGAGACAACCGATGGGTTTATTTTAAGTGAGCGCGATTTAGAGATGCGTGGACCAGGGGATTATTTTGGTGTACGTCAAAGTGGATTGCCACAATTTAAAGTTGCGAATCTAATCGAAGATTATCGAATACTAGAGCATGCACGACAAAGTGCAATCGAGTACATCAATAGGGGTGGTTAACGGCATGAGAATTTTAATGAGATTATTTGGAGTGTTACTTATTTCTGCTGCAGTCGTATTATTCTTCTGGCAGGATATCCAAGAATATTTTACAGATAGAGTCAACGATAGAATTATTGAAGGATTCTATAATGGGGACGAAAATATTGAAATCGCCTGGTGGGAACGCCTGATTACAGGTATCGATTCCTATGATGGGAATGCGGCCAGAGCAGATACCGACGGCCAGGGAGTAAGACTTGGTGAGAATATGGCTGGTATTTTAAATGTACCATCTGCAAACATTTCAGAACCTGTTTTTGGCGGCGAACTGACAGAAGAAAAATTACGAAACGGCCTATCCTTTGTGCACGATGAAGATCACATAGATATGCAGAACATTCCAATTGCGGGCCACAGAGTAGAAGGTGCCGGCATACGCTTTAACAACCTTGACCAGGCTGAAATAGGCGATGCAATTGAATTCGTCACACGAGAAGGTACAAGAGAATATGTAATCACATCAATTGAGTACGTCGACCCGACCGCAGTCGAAGTTATGGCACAAAATCCAGATCCCGATGCTTTACAAGAATTGACACTGATTACATGCGATGACTACAACCCGGAAACATTGCTGTGGGAAACACGCATGATTGTTAAAGCAGAACTTGTTGTTGAAGGTTAATTTAATTTTAGGGCAGCACTCCCGGGTGGGGTGCTGCTTTTTGGTTTGCCGATGAATTGTGTCACTGTCAGTTCACAGTGAGTCAAACTACCCTGTATTGGGTCACTGTCAGTTCACAGTGAATCAAACTACCCTGTATTGGGTCACTGTCAGTTCACAGTGAGTCGAACTACCCTATATTGGGTCACTGTCAGTTCACAGTGA
>JBGYPO010000012.1:0-19943 GCA_041838435.1 Aliicoccus sp.
GGTTTGGACTTTTTTGTGTTGGATTTGGTTGATGCTGGGATAAGGATAAAAATTGACTCATGGTAACTCACACCGTTTTTCGGTCCTGAGTTACCATGAAAACTAAACCCTGGCTACTTCACAGCAATTTTCGAGCTCGAACTAGCCGGCATCAGATTAGATCTGACTATTAACCAGGATTCTACCGATTGAAAAATATTTAAAAGAATAGAAACGTTCCTCAACTCGGTATTTTTTAGGTTGGAATAGATATTAAAATATCTCGTGCTAACTCACCGCATTTTTCGAACCTGAGTTGGCACGAAATCAAAATCCATGTTAACTCGAGGCACTGTTTGAGCTTGAGTTAGCACGAAAACAAAAACCCTCTCTACTTTAGACATTTTTTTCAAGCTTGAAGTAGCGATGACATTTTGTTGCCTGCCAATTCACATTGAATTATCAATCCAAATTGGCAGGATAAAACAAAAGCTGCCAATTCAAAGCAATTTTCAGCCTTGAGTTGGCAGCCTCAACCAACCATCACCCTACTGCACGACTAAAACTGCTGTTCCACCTTCTACATTTCCAGGAATTTCGATCTCAACCATCTGATCGTCATCCACGACGTAACTTACATCGTTATAGAGATCCATCAACTCAGTACCCGCTTCAAAGTCAACTTCAAAACTAGAAACAACAGCATCCTCACCGATATTCAGCCCGACCAATACTTGTTCGTCTTCCCAGTTTCTAGAAAACAGTGAGTAGCCGTCATCATCTGATCCTGCAACAAACATTCTATCCCCTTTAGAGAACACGACTGAATAGTCTGCACGAATGTTTAACAGTTTCTGGTAGTGTTCGTGCATTTCGGAACCATCAACACGATCCCAGTCGAAGTCATAGCGGTTTTCACTAAATTCGCCGGCATCCATGTTGCCCGCTGACACGCCGCTCATTCCGATTTCTTCTCCGTAATACACGACCGGTTGTCCTTTAGCCGTAATCTGCAAGGCCGCAGCAACTTTAAACAAGTCTTCATCATCCCCTGCTGCCGCCACTAAAAATCCGTCTTCATCGTGACTGCTCAAAAACTGTCCGAGCATCGCAACATTATCAATTTGTTCATTTCTCTCTGCTAAGTTCGCTTCCACGCTCTCAATATTCCCTGAGATAAAGTTCTGCGCTTGCGATTTAAAGTTGAAATCAAGCAATGAATCCATGCGACCTGTGTTCAACTGGTCTGCTGTATTATTCACACTTGCGCCAAACCATTCACCTATCAATTTGAAGTCTGGTTTCAACAATGTCAGCTCATTTTTAAACGCATTCCATGTCGTATTATCGACATGCTTCACTGTATCTACTCTGAAGAAATCAATCGTGTTACCATTGTCCGTTCTCACACGCTCGATCCAATCCGTTTGCCATTCGATAATTTGGTCACGCACTGCCGCATCTTCTGTCACCAAGTCTGGCAATCCGTCCAGCTCACTCATCGTCTCGCTACCTAACACGACATCTTCACGAATCATGCCTTCAAATACTGCCCGGTCTTCATCTGTTGGGAACAGTGGAATATCCTCTCCAGAATCGGTTGGCTTTAATCCATATCCAGTATGGTTCAACACAACATCGACCATGATTTTAATGTCACGGTCATGTGCTTCATCAATTAAAGTTTTAAACGTTTCTAAATCACCAAAATGCTCATCGATTTCTGTAAAGTCTTTCGCCCAATACCCATGATATCCGTATTGAGATTCATCTTGACCATGCCTTTGATCGTGATCGATATTATCAACAATTGGTGAAATCCAAATCGTGTTAATACCAAGTTCATCCAAGTAATCTAAGTTATTAATAATCCCTTGGAAGTCACCACCATGATAGCTTTCAGGATGGTCTGTGTCATAACCGACATCGTGTGGGTCATTATTCGATTCATCTCCATCGCTAAAACGGTCCAACAGCATGAAGTAAATGCGGGCTTCATCCCAATCAAAATCCGCGCCATCACGGACTTCTCTCTCAATAACCTCCACAGACACTTCTGACGCGTGGTGATTACCAAATTCATCGACCAGAGTCACAGGTAAAACCTTCTCACCAACGCTCGTGCCTTCAACAACTGCTATCGTATGTGCCATCAGTTCAACATCGAACTCAACTGCTTCAGGTCCACCGACTTCAGTCAAATCGATAAAACCTCTTGAAAATTCTGCATCGTTACTGCTGCTTGCATCAATCGTTACAACAGCATGCTCTTGATAAGAGATAGCCTCAGGTGTAACTGACGTTTCGATTGAAACGTCCAATTGCTCATAGCTAAAATTACCCTCGGCATGTGGATCTTCGACTTCAGTCGGTTGCCCATCTTGAGTCACTAAGAAGCTATATTCATAGTCACCGGTCTTAACGCCGACAACTGTATATACGAAGTAGTTGTTTGTTGCATCATAAGTCATCTCATACGTATCTTCGAAACCTTCCCCAACGAGTTGGAGTTCAACACTGTCAATCGTATCTAGTTCATCCGCCAGATAAAGTGCAGGATCTCTATAGAAGAAAGTTACATTACCATTCACTATTTCTGGTCCATTAATCGATGGTGCTTGGTCGAATTCACCGACACCTTCGTAAACAGTCACTTTCGTAATCTGTTCATTTGGATCTATTTCAATCATACGGTCTTCGTTGTAATCATCCTCTGCTTCCCAATCACCTTGACGAATTTTGAAACCAATCTCTGTCGTATTCTGACCGATTTCGATATTTGCAACTGCACCTTCATCGGTTACTTCATCAAATAAAATCTCATCGTCTTGTGCACCTGTGTTCCATACCCACACGTTCCAACCATCGTAATCTTGATCTTCACGCACGTATGTGAGTTGAACAACACGTGATTCAATTTCTTTAATCGAATCATTCTCATAGTAAACTCTCGGGTCTAAGGCGTTTATCCACACTTCAACTTCTGTCTCGCCTTCTGGAATAGAAATGACTCGGTCCATTTCTTGCTGTGACCAGTCGCCTGGTCGTGTAATCATTGTAATCTCATCAAGTGGTAAACTTACCGTCGCTTGTGCATAGCCATCTTCAGTTTCTTCAGTAAATGCATGTGCATCGCCTTCGATACCTTCACCGAATATCCACATATCCCAGTCCATTTGTGAATCATCAGAACGTGAGTAATTTATCGTGTAGTGGTACATTTCATCGAGGACGACCACCGTGTGTGTTGTCTCTGCACCAACACTTGTCACAACGAGTTCGATTATTGATTCTGCCTCAGCATCATCTGGAATCCTTAATGTATTTTCATCTAGTTCGACGCCATTGAACGTTTCAGAAATAGAATACTCCACGTCAACTTCTGACTCTTCACCTTCGTGGTCGACATAAATTGTCGTAAATGAAACCTCAGTGCCCGCTTCAACTTCTGTCGCACCTTCAACGCGCAATCCAGGCACGATTAACTCATTATTCGTATTTTCTAATTCCACATCATTTAATGGGTCGTTGGTCCATTCATTATTGACGAACAATTTATACTCATATACACCCGGTTCAAGTTCAGCTGTGTAAGACCAGACCGATTCTTCGCCTTCTTCCATCATGAATGCTGACTCGTCCCATTCGTTAAAACTACCTGGGACACCAACACTTGTCGTGTTGGCATCGCCTTCGAAGTAAAATGTGACTGTGCCGTCTTCGTTTAAGACAGGGCTGTTTACGCCAGTACTTTCAGATGAGTCGTCTTCTGTTACAGAATCATCCACTTCAACATCCGCATCTTCATCACCGACTAATTCATTGTCAAACTCATCGCTCACTCTAACAATTACCGCTGTCAACGGCTCGAGTGTGACTTTATCAGCCTCTAAAGTCACACCCACTGGATCAGCAATTGCTTCAGTGCCAGCAGTTTCACGATCGACGATAACATCACCGCCATTTAAGTCTGCCGGTAAAGTAAATTCTCGCTCCACTTCATCAGTGTTCACAAGTACATAGAACGCATCGCCATCTGATGACTCAGCACAGTAAACGATCGCCAAGTCTTCATCTTCGATTTCTGGTACATCAATTAATGAAACAGATTCTTCAACTTCATCCATCGTCCCTTTGCTAAATGCATCGGTACTTCTGCGAAGCTCAATTAATCCTTTAGTATAAGCACGAGTCTGTGTATTAATAGGATATGCTTCTTCATCCGTTGCTTTCGCCCACTCAAATCGATTGATAATATCCGTAGAGTCATATGAATCATGGATAAAGTACGGATACTCGAAAGGCTCTCCGTCTTCATCTGTCATGAACGTAGACTTGTATGGCACATCCGCTTCATCCACCGGTTCAATGAAGTCTGGATGTTTGAACTGTTTCGTGCGTCCATATTCCTGACCGGCATGGATGAACGGTGTCCCTTGTGCCGTCAGCACCATGAGGTTACCGATTCGAATGCGTTCATGAATCTCTTGTGCGTGATCTTTCGGATCCTTTTTAATCGATTGTGCGATAACGTCATGCAGCGTCAAATTGTCGTGTGCTGCAATGTAAGGCACGACGTCTCCTGGTTCATCCGCATTGAAGTTACCTGGATTTGCAACTAAGTTATTGTAAATTGTCTCAATCGAGCGTGGACCACCTGTTAAGAACATCGGTTGACCTTCGCTACCGAAACCTGATTTCAATTCATTTCGAATTTCATCTGAGAAAGAACCCACTGCTGATGTTTGGTCCATCCATTGTTGGTCTGCAGGAATGACATTGTCCCCTGCATCACCTGCGTATGTCACCCAACCTTCACCGATCATTAAGATGTTCGGATTGAGTGCTGCCGCTTCATCATACGCTTTTTGAATCGACTCTGAGTCATGGTCGCCCATCATATCAAAGCGGAAACCATCGACTTTATATTCATCCACCCAATAAGTAATCGAATCGACTAAAATACGTCGTGACATCTCATGTGTCGTACCTAAACGTCCACCACCAAAACTCGTACGTGGTGTACCGTCTGCATCCATGAAGTGATAGTAGTTTGGCTCTAAATCTTCAAATAGATGCAAGCTCGCATTGTGGTTGTACACAACATCTAAAATGACACCCATATCACGTGAATGGATTTCATCGATTAAGTTTTTAAATTCTTCGATACGCTTTGCCGGATCTTCAGGATCTTCAGAATACATACCCGTTAAGGAGAAGTAACTGTGCGGGTCATAACCCCAGTTATAGTTATTATTTGTCGAAGAATATTCATTCAAACGCTCGTCGTTAGTAAACTCATCCGCAAAAAAATAACTCATCACAGGCAAGAGCTGAATATGTGTTACACCCAAGTCTTCGATGTAGTCGAGACGTTCGACAAACGCACTAAACGTACCGAATTGACTTTCGAGTTCATCATCGATATCAACATCAGAAGTGAAGTCACGTACATGCACCTCATAGATAATTGCATCTTCACGTTTTTCAAAACTATCGATCGTTGCGTAATCCAATTCAGGACCGATGTCGCTCGGGTTCACAATCGCTGCTTTACCAACATAATTATCTGGATTTCCATTGTCCCAAGCCGCCATCGAACGTGCATATGGATCTAGAGCTAGAACAGTATCCCCTTCTCGCTCAATTTCAAAATGATAAAAATACCCAGTCACATCAGATAATCCAGTCGTCTCTTCATCTAAAACAACTTCCCAAACACCTGGCGTCTCTTGTGTCATGTCGATATCGTCTCTAACAACTTCTTCTTGATTGTCTTTATGGTATAAAATGACATTCACTTGACTCGCACTTGGTGACCACACTTTAAGTGAAGGTGTGCCTTCATCATCAAAATATAAACCTAAGTCGCCATCATACGCGTAAAGTGAATCTTTCAAACGCCAACCCATCTGAACCAACCTTTCTTGCTCATCGATAACGAGCGTGTATGCTCCAGACTCAGGGTCAAATTCACCAGTGAGTAGAACCGTATTACTGTCATGGTCAATCGTTACTGTAGAATCTGAGAGATCATATGCTTCGCCGTCTGCATTATGTAACTCAATTAATTCCAATACTGATTCTTCATCAAGATCTTCCGTTGAGTGGAATTCAACTTCAATCTCCGTTTCTGACACGAGTTCTGCACGTGTTACGCCAACTTCACTCGAGAAGTCTGGATTCGTATACACCTGATTATCTCCTTCACGTAAAAAGATTTGTGATTGTGTTAAATCATCAAATGATAGATCTTCTGTTTGCTCTTCAGTCTCTTTATTGAAGAATAAAAACTGAATAACAGAAGCATCTTCGGTAATTTCTAAATCAAAATACGCGCCATTGTTACCAGATGGGTCTAAGTCATGTGCACCAACTGGCCAATCTTCCGTTGGTTCAGCAACGTCTCCCCACGTCCACAGGGCCCAGTTCTCATAATCACCATCTTCACGTAAATAGTTCACACGAATTGTGTTTTCATCAGTGATGGGTTCATTCGTAAATAGCTCCCAATCACTCGTAATCCAAGCTTCGTTCATATCAGGTGTTTCGAGATCAAACTCCATATCTTCTGTTTGACCGTCACCTGATAATGAATTGATTAACAGACCGATACGCTGTGGATTTTCAGCGAGTTCAAAATCCATGTAGTATCCATAATCAGTTTCAACTGCATCTGTAAATGATAATGCACCAGTCGGCCAGTCATCAGATGGTGCAGCAACATCATGCCACAACCACAGTCCTAGATCATCAATGTCATCCGATAACAACGTTTCAAAATGGACTCTGAAAAAGCCATCTTCAATTTCATCGTCCTGTGCCATCGTTTCATTCGGTGTAAACATGAATAAAATCACACTGAAAATAGACACCAATGATGCGAAAATCAATCGAGACTCCTTACTCAATTTGTTCGTCATGTTCTCTCCCCTTAATCATTATTTGTGAAGTAATATAGTATTACTTCAGTCTAAGAAAACGTTTGCATTTTAATATTAACAGAAGAAAAATCGACCGACAAGTGCATTATTATTCTAATTTTATTTAAATCATTCATTATAAACATCAAAGTTTTCCCACAAAAAAAGACCTCACATCAGTGAAGTCTCACGAATCAAAAATGCTAGTTTAGTTTTCAACGTAAGCGACTAACAATTTAAATGTGTTGATAAGCGCGTCAACATGCGTGCGTTCCATCCCATGACTGCTTGCAACACCAGGACCAATCAATCCAGAGCGAATGTTTGCACCAGCACTTTGCGCAGCGCTTGCATCACTGCCGTACATCGGGTAAATATCAACCGCATAATTTAGCTCCAGTCGCTTTGCGTGATTGATCAATGTAGAAGTTAACTCGTAATCATATGGACCAGATGAATCTTTCGCACAAATTGAGACATCAAACTCCGTACAATCTAAATCAAGTCCAATACAACCCATGTCGACCGCTAGAAACTCTGTAATCTCTTCAGGAATCCATGCGGCACCATGCCCCACTTCTTCATACGTCGAAATAATAAACTTCAAGTTCGTCTTTGGTTTCACATCACCTGCATGAATTGCCTTTAATACGCTTACAAGCAATGCAACCGACGCTTTATCGTCTAGGAAACGTGATTTAACAAAGCCTGACTCTGTAATTTGAACTTTTGGATCATAGCAAACAAAGTCACCATTTTGAATACCAAGTGCTTGTACTTCCTTCTTATTACTTACTTTCTCATCAATCTTCACAACTAAATTGTCGATATCACGACTTTTCGATGATGCGTCCTTGTGTACGTGAATCGATGGTGACGTCGAAAGTATCGTACCTGTATATGTCTTGCCATCACGTGTAATAATTTCACAATACTCACTATCTAGCGTCGGCGTAATCGGTCCACCAATTTTAGTCAGTGCGAGTGTACCATCCGAATTGATCGAACGTACCATAACGCCTAATGTATCGACGTGTCCACTTAAACCACGTGTAACTGAAGTATCTTCACCTTCAACCGATACGACTAAATTCCCTTTCGGTGTAATTTCTGTTGTAAAACCAAGTCCATCTACTATTGATTTCACAAAATCAATTGCATTTTTCGTATAACCAGACGGGCTGTTTATGGATAACAACTCCGTTAGAAAATCTAAAGTTTCTTCTTTCTTAAACATGTTAATCCTCCCTTTTTCTCTATACAACAAAGTTTACCACACCGATAATTATTCAGACAAAATAATAAAGACCCAACCAAAGTTGAGTCCGTTTTATTATTCACTCTGCATTATCCTCATAAGCTTTCTTTACATCTTCAATGCAAATTGGACCAGCGTTATCAATTGCAGCAAACATTGCCTTCGCTTGTTTTGGGTTTGCATCCTTTAAGAGATTGTGCATTCCGACCCAGTCCACAATCCAAACGATTCCCATCTCATCTTTTAACCAACCACCAGAATATGATTTACTGACAAGTCCATCTGAATACTTATCAATCTCTTCCTGACTATCACACTCAAGCACAAGCAACGACACAGCGTTTAAAGAAAACAAATCTTTCTCACTTGTTTAACACACTTGCAACTCATAGTTTAAGATTCTGACGGATACATGGTCGATCAAACCATTGTCAAGATAGCTAATTTCTCCAAACTCGACGTCATCAAAAATATTCTCATAGTATGTTTTCATCTCATCAATTTTACCAACCATATCATCATGCATGACCAAGCTTGGAAGAATTCCAGGTGCTTCACAATACTCATCCGCCCAAAAGTGCCAGAGGACGCCATATTTATCTTGTAACAAATACAAGTCATCTGAAAATTTCATATCTTCCACATGACTTAAGTCACCTCCACCATCTCTAAGTTTTACATGTAATTGTTCCAGTTCATGACGTCTACTTTCTGGAAACACAACCATGTAAAAAATTGCTGTAATTTATCTGGGTGATGCGGTCCACGCATCAGATAAAATTCATGGTCTAATATTCTGACATGTCTAAACTGATCGTTCTCATGATCTTTAATATATCTAGAGTCAAGCACTTCCACATCACCAAATACATCGTTATAAAAAGCAATCATTTCATCCAGATTACGATGGTTCATTATTTATGATTTTATCATCGTGATATCTCCTTACAGTTCGTCAATTACATCCCACCGACCATCCAGTTTACACCGTAGCGATCGTCAAATTGCCCAAAATACTTCGTCCAAGGTGCTTCACCAAATGGTTGAATATTACTACCTGAGCTACTTGCCTTATCGAAGAATGCCTTCGCCGCTTCTGCAGCTTGATCATCATTCTCGTCAAAAACGAGTGCGACTGAAGTATCTGAATTTGGCGTTTCAGTTCTTCCCCAAGAAGTACTGACGTAGAACTCTTGGCCCATTATTTCCATCGTTGCATGCATGATAAACTCCTCAGGTTTCTCAATCTTCTCAGGCATATCAGCAAACGCTGGGTCATCCGCTGTGTTTTTACTCAACAATTTTGCATCAAAAAACTCTTCATAATAGGCAATTGCGGCATTGGCGTCTTGAAAAACAAAATATGGTATTGCTTTAAACATGGTTAATCACTCCTTATTATTTTCAAATGCTGCTTTTACATCTTCAATACAAATTGGATCCTCTTTCATAATCGCTCCGAAAATCGCTTGTTCCTGCTGTTCATTTGCAACCGATAAAAGATCTATCATCCCCGGCCAATCGACACACCACATGACGCCCATCTTATCCTTCAACCAACCACCCGGATAATAATGATCACCTAACGCTTTGGAATAACGATCAATTTCTTCTTGTGTTTCACAGCCTAGATTCAGTGATGAAATCGAATCAAGTGAAAACAAATTCTTCACACTCGTTTCAGCAACTTGTAATTCATGATTTAAAAGCCGAATTGAGACATGGTCAATCAATCCATTGTCCAAAAATGAAACCTCCCCAAATTCAACATCATCAAAAACACCTTCGTAAAATGCTTTCATCTCATCAATCCTGCCTACTAAAACGTCACTCATCACCATGCTTGGCAAAATCACTGGAGCATCACAATACGCATCTGACCAAAAGTTCCATACGAGACCAAACTTATCTTGGAACATGTACAAGGCTTCCGTAAAATTCATATCCTTTACATCACTTAAACTTCGCGCTCCATCACTTAGTTTCTCATGTAATGTAATCAACTCATCTCGACGATTCTCAGGAAAGACAACCATATAAAATAGTGCTGGCACTTTATCTGTAATCTCTCCGCCATTCATTAGGAAAAAATCATTCCCAAGAATTTTCACATGACGGTACTGATTATTTGCATTGCCACGAAAATCTTTCGCTTCTACAACCTCTACCTCGCCAAACACATCATTGTAAAACGCAATCATTTCATCTAGATTTCCAGATGTTAATACTTGTGATACGATCATCGAATCACCTCCTCACAAATATTGTACTAACTTTCATACATAAAAATTTATTTTAATCTGACCTAAATTCCTTCACTTTACTTTTCACCGTTTCAATAAATAACTTCGGTAAATTCACAGTAATTGGCGGATCAGAAATGTGAGGTGGTCTGAGTAACAATTCACAGTTATACTTACCTGGAAATTCAAATGGTGTATCAATCTTACCTCTCAAGTTATCTTTCAGCACGAACAGTTTTGTCGGATCTAACGTTTTATGTATGACACATGCCATGACATAATAACTACCAGGTGGCACATTACTAAAGTCGACACAGTTATTCTTTGGATAGTTCAAAATCGGAATCCCAATAACAGGTGGTCTGTCAGGAAGTGGTTTCTTAAATAAACCAACAAAGACGATGCCATCAAATTTTTCACTACATGTTATATTGACATGTAGATCATATCCGACATCCTCTACTTCTTCTAAATAATCTTTTTCAGAGTCGTTATAGTCTTTCAAAATCTCTAATTTATTTTTGCTCAGTTGTTTCGGTGAAATGGACATCGCTTTTTTTATCAAGTTAGAAAATGAACCTTCGCTTAAATATCCTGCCTTTAACTGCGAGCTTAAAATAGAACGATCATTTGTTATAATCTCTTCAATCGCCAGTTCACGTTTAACAGCTTGTATGTACTCGCTCGGAGATATACCCACTTCCTGTTTAAACGCACGACTAAAATACGCTTCGCTGTAGCCAAACTTATCAGCGAGCGCGTGGACAGTAACGGTGCTTGATTCAGCTTTTATATGTGAAATGACTGCTACGATATCCATATCATTCACCTTCCTAGTTTATTTATAATCGATGATGTGAATATTTACAAATGTTATGCGAGTATGTATACTGACCCTATCTCTTTAAAAGGACGTGATACACATGAAAAATTTAAACGAAAATCTAATCAATGTGCAGGAAGGTCGCACAGCATAAGACCTTCAAATTTAGGAGGTTTGGAATGAGAATTACTGAAGTAGAAAATAGTGAAGAAAAGGCAGCCATTGTTAAAGAAGTGCTTGCAGACTTACCAGAGTGGTTTGGTTTACCAGATTCAACTCAAGCATATATTGATGAGTCGAGAGAGTTACCGTTATGGGCAGCATTTGATGACGAAAAAGCGCTTGGGTTTGTGACTTTACAAGAAACCAGCAATAGTACAACTGAAATCCATTGCATGGGTGTGAAAAAAGCGTACCATCACCAAGGTATTGGGAAAGCACTGCAATCAGCGCTTGAAGAATCTGTCGCAGGAAAGTATGACTTCTTACAAGTTAAAACTGTGGATGAAGGACACTACGACGAGTATGATGCAACCATTCGATTTTATGAATCAGTCGGATTTAAACGGTTAGAAGTGTTTCCGACACTTTGGGATGAATGGAATCCGTGTTTAGTGATGGTGAAGTATATTGGTTAAGTTACAGGATAATGAAATTGAATTGCGCGCGTTTACAGAAAGTGATCTGCCGAGACTCTGGGAACTTTTATATAAGGAAGAGAATCCCGAGTGGAAAGAATGGGACGCACCGTATTATAAGCATGAAGCGATTACGTATGAACGTTTCTTGTTTGAAAAATATAACTATTTAAATCAGCCATCTCGGTTTGCAATTACTGTTGATGATGAATTAATCGGTATGGTTTCCTATTACTTTGAAGATGAAATGCGCAAATGGTTGGAAGTCGGCATCGTGCTCTATGAAGGCGGCAACTGGGGACGCGGTATTGGTACCCGTGTTCTTGAGATGTGGATCGACCACGTTTTTAAGACGCATCCGAATATCGCACGCGCCGGGCTTACAACATGGTCCGGCAACGCACGCATGATGCGTGTCGGGGAAAAGCTCGGCATGACATTGGAGGGACGCATGCGCGCTGTCCGTTATCATGACGGACAGTATTATGATTCAATTCGCATGGGTGTACTGCGCGAAGAATGGGATGCTAGATAGAAAAAATGCACTTGACTCCTAGGGGAGTGCGTCTGTGTGAGACTACAGGCTCACGCGACGCCCCAGGAAAGCAAGTGCATTTTTTATTTAGAGACTAGCCCTTTTCGTCATCGTCATTATTCGAGTTCCACATCTTCTTCTATACGTTCTAGAACAAAGTCAAATCCCTCAAACTCATCGACTTCTTCAATTCTTTCTTCGTCGAAATTCTGTCCGAGAACTTCATATGTCTCAATACGTCCTTCAATCAAACTGCCGTCTCCAAAGTCTTCCGTAACAAGCACAAGCTGTACTTTTGCTGCCTCATGCGTCAGTTCAATATTAATGGTTTCTGCCTCCAGATAGTACGTACCTTCAAAATCTTCACCATCACTCACGCTGCCACCGGAGAATGTGAACTGCGAGACCGTATTTTCCATCCCGTATCCCTGCACATTAAAATCATAAGTATTATTCGATAGTACATCTTCAACTTCTGCATTGGCGTTGGCATCGTCTTCAACCGGAACTTGTTCTGCATTGCAAGCCATTAACAAAAACGTTGAGATCAATAAGAAAAAATTCATTCGTTTCATCATTTTCCCTCAATTCTTTTAGACGTTACACCCAAGACCACGACATCTCAGACAATGTTAAAGCGCACGTCTTATCTTGCGCCACCGCCGCCTCCGCCGCCAGCGCCACCACCACCGCCAACACCGGTACTGCCGCCGCCACCTGAGGCAGCTGTTGACATCGATGAGTGCATACCACCTTCACCGAGGCCCGTCGAAATTTGTTCACGAGTAACTTTCGCTGAGTTGTGATACAAGTAGTACGGATAAATATGCGTGTGATAGTCATCTTGTTTTATCAATTTGTTAAGTAAACGCTCATATCTGCTGTGTTCTCCAAGCAGCGTCGCCCATCGCAGATGATCTTTTAATACAGATTCATCAAACGGATTATTTAACATATCTTCATCATTCTCTTTTAAGTAATTTTTATACTGTGCGAGATGATTTAATAATGCATCACCCGATTCAGTCGGACGGAAAATTTTTATTGGCATACTAAACTTTGTACCCTTCACGAGTTCCAGATAACCGTGTGTCTCCAAATACTCAAGTGAATATTCATTTAGATAGTCGACAAGTTTACCAAACGGTTTTGCATGTTTCTTGGCAAAACTTCTCATTGATTTATCATCGATGACACCCTGCTCATCCGCCATCTCAAATAAAAAGCGCCACATTAATGCTTCATAACTGCCTGAATATTGCTTTTTCTTGATTGCTTCTCCGACTTCTTTAAGCTCTGTTTGATAAGTATCTTCAGCTTTTTCAAAGTCATGAATTTGTATTGAAGTTGTATCAGACTCATACCAGCGCTCACCCTCAGTGAATTCAATTGATATCCTGCCCTCATCGCTCCATTTCATAATGAATACCTGGAATAATGCTTCAAATGCTTCGCCCGTCACATGCTTCACAAAAAATATAATACCGGCATAATCATCAATCTCAGGTGCAACGTCTTCCTCGTAACCTCTGTTACGTTTTATAATCGCACCTGTGGACTCGATGTGCCCCAGATTTCGCTTATACTTACTTACCTTAGCTGTAATTACAATTGAGCTGATGATAATAATTCCGAAAAATCCCCCGAGTATACTGAACAGCCATTTCAGTCCATTCGGCATACTATTCTGTTCATCTCGATAGTCCTCATAAATAGAACCATCCATTGCATCCTCACGCTCTTCTTCAATGGACGTGTCATCTTCAACAGTTGTCGCGTATGTACCTTCAGGGAAGTGCAGAAGCACAATCACATTATTATGATCGTACAAACTGCCATCAGAATCCCAGTAAATCGTATCATCAATCATCTGAATGTCTCCATTAAAACCGAAGCCCCAATAATCAACATCTTCAAATGGTACATCTGACGTGATTTCCATACTAAAACTTAAAGTCCGCAGTCCTGTAAATGTATCGAAGTTCCAGTATAAACTCTGACCGCCCTCAAGGTTCCTGACCATGTTCTCAAGCGTATAATTTACGGTATACGTATTTTCACTATACTCACCAATACCAAAGACCAGTTCTGTACTTGAAAACTTATCGAGAATACCATACTTGCCTGCTTTGTCTTCCAAACTGCCGCTTGAATTCCAATTTTCAACATGTTCAAACCCGTCGACACTAAAATTGGTAATTTCGACTTCACCCATATCACTGTCGTTAAACACCATATAGTTCTCGGTACCTTCTGTCATGTTTTGCACACGTTCTTCAGTCACATCAACTGAACCATCTTCGTTAATATGCACTTTCATCATCATATCAAGAATTGAATTCGCTGATGCGTTTGTTGAAATTAACAAAAAACCAATCATAAATAAAAGCAAGACTGAATATTTTCTCATGCTGTCACCTCTACTCTATTATTAAAAAAAGAATGGACAGATGTCCACTCTTTCTATGCTTCAAAAAATAATTTTACTAAATCGAGCGGTGCAACAGACGCACCATCCTTGTAAGCACGCATATTCCCACCAGATATCTCATCAATGAGCATAATTTCACCAGAAGTGGCATCACGGCCAAACTCGAGCTTGATATCATACATATCCATACCCTTTTGCGAGAGTTCTTCTCTTACCAATTCACTGATTTTCAACGTCAGATCAACAATTCTGTCATGCTCACCCGGTTTAAGTATATTTAATGCCACAAGTCCCGCTTCATTGATCGGTGGATCCTGCCTTGCATCGTCTTTTAATGTAAATTCTACAAAATCTTTAAGCGGTGCACCGTCTTCAATGTAAGCACCATATCTTCTGATAAAACTCCCTGTCGCCTTAAATCGGCAGATGACTTCAAGTCCGTGGCCAAACGTTTCCATCGGTTTAACATGCATCTGCGCATTATCGATATCTGCAGCAATGTAATGCGTTGGATAACCCGCGTCATTGATTCGCTCAAAAAAGTAGCTTGAAAGTTGTAAGCCGGCACGTCCTGAGCCCTCTACTGTCAGACCAACTTGATTTTCACCCGGATCAAACACACCGTCTTTACCCGTCATATCATCTTTAAACTGCAATACAATCGCTTCACTGTCATTTTGTCTATATACGTTTTTTGTCTTACCTTTATAGATTAATTCCATATCATGACCTCTTTATATAGGATACTCTTAGTATACTGAAAAACACGAAATATATAAAGGATTTTCCGTAAAAAGTTCGTATTTTTATCTGCATAATGCGTATTCATTATAGTGACTAAAGCATGAATACACTTTACAATAGAAGTAACAGTAAATAAGGAGTGGAATGATGTTTTACGATCAGCATATGCATAGTTATATTTCTATAGATAGTGAAGCAGACCCGTTTCAATACATAAAAAATGGACCAAAGTTTGTTGTGTTTACAGATCATTTAGAACTGCGGGCCCCCGGGGGAACCAAAAGTAGATCTCATTCCTGATTTCGATATGCTGCTTGATATCGCAGATGACCTCGAGGAGAAGGGAACTGAGTTGCTGCTCGGCGTTGAAGTTGGCTATGCAAGAGATGTCGAAGGTCCGCTTGAGCACATATTAAGAAAATATCCGTTTAAAATAAAAATTCTGAGCGCGCATCACAATGGTGAGTACGGATTTATGAGTCCGGTTGACATTCCACGCGATGTCATGCTTGATTCCTATGTCGACACGTTACTTGAAGCTGTCACATCCTGGGACGGGTTTCATATACTTGCCCACTTTGACTTTGGCTTTAGAATACATGATTTTGATGTGTCTGAAATCGGTCCATATGAGAAGCGTTTGAACCAGGTCTTTCAAACTGTCATAGATAAAGGAATGGCTTTGGAGATCAACAGCAAATCTATTTTTACACATGGCAACAGAGAACTTTATGAATGGGGAATCCAGTACTATATTGAATTAGGCGGTTCTTTATTTACACTCGGCTCCGATGCACATCACCCTGCTGACTATATGCTTGAGTTTGAAGAGATTATCGAGATGCTGGTGAAATTTGGTGTAAATGAACTCGCACTGTACAACGGCAAAAATCGCCAGATGATTTCGATGAAAGATGCGCTCGAAGTCATCCATCGTGTGAAACCTTAAATAATATTATTGTGTTTAGACGCAGGAACTTGGGATGTGATTCAGGTCCTGAAAATATGGGCTTGAGTTGCACGAAGACACTACAGATGCAACTCAACACTTCGGGGATTGAGTTGCACCGAAAGATTGCAGATGCAACTCAACACTAATTTTCGGGGATTGAGTTGCACGGAGAGTCTGCAGATGCAACTCAACACTAATTTTCGGGGCTTGAGTTGCACGGAAAGATTGCAGATGCAACTCAACACTAATTTTCGGGGCTTGAGTTGCACGGAAAGATTGCAGATGCAACTCAACACTAATTTTCGAGGCTTGAGTTGCACGAGGAGACTGCAGATGCAACTCAACACTAATTTTCGTGGCTTGAGTTGCACGGAGAGTCTGCAGATGCAACTCAACACTAATTTTCGAGGCTTGAGTTGCACGGAAAGTCTGCAAATGTGATTCAAGACCAAAATATCGATGCTGAATCACACTTAAAAAAAGCAAAAAAAAAAGCTCGGAACCTAAACATTTAGATTCCAAGCCTTTTTATCTTAGTTATTATAATGTCTATCTATAATCAAACCATTTGGTCCGTCATGTAATTCATACGTGACACTCTCAAAGCCCTCGCTTCGATATGGACTGGATGGGTTATAGAAGAAGCGCTCAATCACAACTCTGATGTCCTGATTATTGTTTGTATAATCGAGCTCGACAATGCGCCAATGCGGCACAAAGTAATCATCATAATCTCCACGCGCTTTATTGCCTTCTAACAGCTGGTATAAATCGTTTCCTTCATACATGAAATTAAACACTGCCTCGTTTTCACCCGCATAGAAATCTTCCTGCGCCTGGAAGTATGCTGTAAAGAAGTTATCCACTTGGATATATTCCTCAAACGGTACAAGATGTCTGTCGTAGTATGTGATGTTGTAATCGCCATCACCACTATGCTGCAGCTCATAAATAACCGTCTCCATTTCCCGCAGGTTTTGCGCCGGATTATCCACAAATCTATCAACCACCACTTTAATATCATAACCTTCATTGTGGTAATCTAACTTACCGATTCTCCAGTCCATCACCTGATAATTATCAAAGTAACCGGACTGTCTATTGCTCGTTAAGAGTTGATAAAGGTCGTTACCCTGCTCCGGGAAGTTCAACACATCATCACTTTCACCTGCATAATACGCACGCTGCGCTTCGAAATATGACTCAAAATAGTTGTTTAATAACTGTAATTCATTTTGATTGTATGACAGTATTTCATATTCCTGCAGTTGCATATCCCCCTGCATGCCTGTCATCGTATACGTCACAACCTCTGTACCGGAACGTCTTGTCTGTGATGATGGATTATAAAAATCCCGTTCCATCAACACATTCGCTTCATCACTGTCTCTTTCATGCTGCACATCGATAAAACGCCAATTGCTAATCTCATAGTTATAAAATCCACCTGAGTTGCGGTTATTTACGACGAGATTGTACAGGTCCGTACCTGACTCAATTTGATTGAGTACAGCGTCACTTCCGCCTGCGTAATAATCTCTCTGATTTGCATAATATGCATCAAAAAATTCACTGACGTCACCAAGTGTATTGCTATCGTTTGATGTGATGAAATAACGTTCTATCTTCCATTCACCATTCCCTTGCAAATGCAGATCATAATTGACTGTTTCCCACGTATTCGTAGGCCCTGGGAAGTTCGGTGTCGTCACTTCACGCTCAATAATAACGTTGACATCCATCCCATTGTTTAGGTATGTTTCTTCTACAATCTGCCAGTTCAATACTTGATATCCTTCGTAATACCCTGATTCCCTGTTATCCACGAGCAGCTGATACAGCGCATTATCCACATATGGATAATTTAGCACCGCTTCACCCTGCCCCGCATAAAACGCTTCTAAATCTGTAAAGTAGTTCTCAAAATACGTACTTAAACTTTGAGGCTCAACTGATTCAAAGTCTGTCGTTTGATACTCATCATCATATTCAATATCTGAATCATCCTCTTGCGCATGTACCGTGGTCATAAAACTTCCGAGCACCAAGCTTAAGAATCCGACAAAGAAAACTTTTGATAAAAACTGATTCATTTTATAATCCTCCCACACATCCATTGTCATGGATTTATTGTGATGTGACACCCATTACTATGTAACTTTAGGTGTGGAGTAAAGTATACAATGTTTCTAATTAAAAATCAGTTGATATCCTTTTATCCGTTTGTGAGGTCGCGTCTTTGATAAGCGATTGTTCCAATTATCATAAGGATTATCCCTATGACATAAAGGGTTATGATTGTTCCCCATACGGGTCCGTCGATGAATATATGACCTAAATGATAGAACGGTGAGAAGAATAGTACCCATTCCGGAAATTGTAATATCGTCCCGACATAACTGATAATAAATAAAAATCCGGTAATCGGCCAGATCACTTTGAACAGCTTGTATGAAATACCGTAAAGCAGTACTGCGAGACCTAAAATAAGTACTATGGCACTGCCCTCACTGACTAATGCATAGAAAAAGTCGAGCAGTTCTGCCTGAAAGTCATCAACTATCAAACTCATCGAGTAAAGTGATGCCAGGTAGAGAGCATGACCAATCAGACTTACGATTACTGCCAGAATGATATGAGTTATCAGTATTGTCCTGCGGTTTAAGTGACTCGCATCAACCCCTGAGAGCATCCACTCCAAACGATATTTCTCTTCTTTTAACAGCTTGCCGATAATCATTAACCCTGGGAACATGGCAACAATTGCGGTGATAATGCTGATCATACTGATGAAGAAAAGTACGGGATTATCAACTTGACCCGTTTCAACAGCTGCACTCATAATAAAGTTGCTCGACATGATATCCTCGATATCTTCTAAGACAGCACCGTATGAGAGCCCCATAATAATCAGGGCAGCAATCCAGGCAAAAATAAGCAGACGCGACTGATTCAATAATAATTTTGGATATGTTGTGATGTTTTTGGTTTTGCGCTTTGTTTTTGCCTTAATGATTCCGTCATTTACATCGCGTTTTAGAGTGACCAGATAGGCAATCGCAATAAATACAATGATGAATGCAAACGGAAATAACCAAATCACATTGTTCCCGCCATATGCATCAAGACGTGATAACCAATGATAAGGTGACATCACTGAATAACCTGTATCGACGACATCTGTAATTGCACGATATAAATATAGCCCGATAAGCAACGAGAGCGACAGTCCAAACGTTAAATCACTCGTTGCGACAAATGCACCAATCATCATCGTGATTGCATAAAACAACAAACCGAACAGAGTAACCGCCCCGACAAACAGCAGGTGGCCGTCAAAATTACTTCCGTTCAAATCAACCAGCGATAACCCCAGCAATGTGACAACAAAAAACGGCACGTTAATCATAATGCCCA
>JBGYPO010000013.1:0-10873 GCA_041838435.1 Aliicoccus sp.
ATTTGGAAGGTCACCGTGCAACTCAGCACCGTTTTTATGACCAGGAATCACATTTAGATGCCCGCCGTGTGATTCAGCACCGTTTTTATGACCGGGAGTTGCATTTAGAAGGCCCCCGTGCAACTCAGACACGTTTTTTTGGCCGGGAATCACATTTAGAGACCTGCCGTGTGATTCAGCACTGTTTTTTTAGTCGGGAATCACATTTGGAAGGTCACCGTGCAACTCAGCACCGTTTTTATGACCAGGAATCACATTTAGATGCCCGCCGTGTGATTCAACACCGTTTTTAAGACCGGGAATCACATTTAGTGGCCCAGCATGCAACTCAGAACCCCTCTTCAAGCCGGGAATCACACTCACACTCAATCAACCCAACACGCCTAAAATAAAATACAAAAAAACTAGGACATATGTCCTAGCTTCTATAAGCGGTCCCGACGGGAATCGAACCCGCGATCTCCTGCGTGACAGGCAGGCATGTTAACCGCTACACCACGGGACCAAATCTATTAAAATATTTTAAAAAGTGACCCCTACGGGATTCGAACCCGTGTTACCGCCGTGAAAGGGCGGTGTCTTAACCGCTTGACCAAGGGGCCTTGCTGAAATTTATCAGAACAAGAATTATTGTATCATTCCCAATATAGCTATGCAAGAGTTTCATGAAAATATTTCTTCTCTACACCTAAAACTCACGATGTAGAGAAGAATTGTACACATTAATCAAATGTTTTTAACAAGTTTGTCTGCGTTCTGTCTGGTCCCACAGAGAATATCGAAATCTTCACGCCACATAAACGTTCAATTTCACGAAGATAGTTTAGGCCATTTTCAGGGAGTTCAGCAAGCGTCTTCACGCCTGTGATGTCTTCATCCCAACCTGGCAATTCAATAAATACAGGCTCAGCTTTCTGTAGTTCAGCAAGCGTCGCAGGATATTCTGTCACTTCTTTACCATCAATTGTGTAAGACGTACAAATCTTAACTGTTTCAAGTCCCGACAACACGTCAATACTATTTAACGATAAATCTGTAATACCACTCACACGGCGCGAGTGTCGAACAACCACGCTATCGAACCAGCCAATGCGACGCGGACGTCCTGTTGTCGTTCCGTACTCACGTCCTATTTCACGGATATGGTCTCCGTATTCATCGAATAATTCTGTCGGGAATGGCCCGTCACCAACGCGTGATGTATATGCTTTTGACACACCGACAATATGCTTAATAAACGTCGGACCAACGCCACAACCAACCGTCACGTTACCCGCAACAGGGTTTGAGCTTGTCACAAATGGATATGTACCATGATCGATATCCAGCATGACGCCTTGTGCACCTTCAAATAATACTTTCTCGTTATTAGAGAATGCATCATCTAGTACTTTTGCAGTATCCGTCACATATGGACGCAACCTATCTGCAGCATTCGTATACTGTTCATAAATGTCATCAAACAGAAGACCATCATGATCATATAACGCTTTGAACAGACGATTTTTTTCATCTAGATTTTGCTTAAGTTTCACTTTAAATGTTTCATCATCGATAAAATCCCCGACACGAATACCGCTACGCGCAGCCTTATCTACATAACACGGCCCAATACCACGCTTAGTCGTACCGATTTTATCGTCGCCACGAGACTCTTCTTCTAATTCATCTAATAGAATGTGGTAGGGCAATACAACTTGCGCACGGTTAGATATTCTTAAATTATCTACCGATACACCACGTGCAATCAGACCATCTAACTCTTTAATTAATGATAATGGATCAAGAACGACACCGTTACCGATTACAGACAATTTGTCCTTATAAAAGATACCAGATGGTATGAGATGAAGTTTGTAAGTTTCTCCATCAAATTGAATCGTATGTCCAGCGTTATTACCGCCTGAAAAACGTGCAATTACATGCGCATCTTTACTTAAGAAATCAGTAATCTTTCCTTTACCTTCATCGCCCCATTGGGTACCCACAACAACTGTGCCTGTCATATAAATCCCCCATTAATTTACTTCTAACGTTAATAAGAATACCAGTTTAGCCCTATATAAGCAATAAAAGACGAACGATTTTATCATCTTTCATATAATCGTTCGTTAAAAGTCTCTATCAAAATTCTCTTGATCTAAGAACTTACTATATTTTTTGTTGAAAATAAGCTTTGCCGTACCTGTAGGTCCGTTACGATGCTTGGCAATCAAAACCTCAACTTCACTTGTCTCAAGCTGAGACTCATCGCCTTCTTCACCTTCACCGCGTGAATAATAATCATCTCGATATAAAAACGAAACGATGTCGGCATCCTGCTCAATCGAACCGGATTCACGCAAGTCACTCATCATCGGACGCTTATCTTGACGTGATTCAACACCACGGGAAAGCTGAGAAAGTGCAATAACAGGACAACCAATCTCACGAGCGAGACCCTTTAACATACGTGAAATCTCTGAAACTTCTTGTTGACGGTTTTCGTTCCGACGCGAAGAAGACCCTTGAATCAGCTGTAAGTAGTCAATAATAATCATATCGAGTTGCTTTTCTTGCTGCTTTAAACGCACACATTTTGAACGGATTTCATTAATCCGTATCCCAGGCGTGTCATCGATAAAAATCCGAGACTTCGATAACTCTCTAATAGCCATTTGGAATTTCGCCCAGTCTTCTCTATCGAAGCCACCACGTCTTAATTTCGTCGCGTCCAGGTTACCTTTTGATGCAATCATACGGGAAACCAGCTGTTCTGCACCCATCTCAAGTGAGAACAATGCAACGGTATAATTTCTATCACTTGAACCGACATGCTCTGCAATATTCAGTGCAAATGCAGTTTTACCCATAGAAGGACGCGCAGCTAATATAATTAAATCATTGCGTCCAAATCCACTTGTCATATTGTCAATTGCTCTATAACCACTTGGTATACCGGTCACTTCGCCTTTTGTTTTGTTAATTTCTTCAGCGTGTTGGTATAGCTCAGGTAAAATGGATTCCATTTTCCTAAAATCATTTTTGCTCGTCGCTTGTGAGACTGCCATAACTGCAGTTTCAGCATCTGTTAGCACATCGTCAAGTGCGATAGACGGATCTTGAGAATTAGTGATGATAAGTTCCGCGGTATCAATCATACGGCGTCTTGTACTATGTTCTTTAACAATCTCGACATAATCCGGGTAGTTACGGATTGTTGGTGTTGCATCCATAATATCGACGAGCAATGTAGGATCAACAAACTGTAAGCGCTGATCTTCTTGTAGTTGATCCAGCACTGTTGTCGAGTCTATCGGCTTGTTATTTTCATTTAGTTTAAGCATTGCACTATAAATTTCTTGGAAACGCCGATCAAAGAAATCATCTGGTTCAAGCGATGCCACATCACTGTATAATAACCGTTCATCATAAAGTAGCGCACCAAGTACAGACATTTCTGCTTGCAAGTCATGCGGCATTTGAGGATTCGATTGCATGCATGATCACCTCTTTATTGTTCTTTAACATGAACTCTAACAGTCGCTTCTACCTCTGGATGCAGCTTGATTTTAATATTGTGATACCCGAGTGATTTCAATGGTTCTGGCATATTGAGTTTACGTTTATCGAGTTTAATATCGTGTTGTTTACTAAATGCATCGATAATTTGTTTTGAACTAATAGAACCGAATAAGCGACCACCTTCTCCGCTTTTCGTTAAAATCTCAGCTTCAATTTCTTCGAGCTCGTCTTTAAATAATTTTGCATCGACTAGGCTTTGCTCAGCCTGTTGTTGTTTGTCTAAGTTTTCTTGTTCTAAACGTCTTAAGTTCTGCGGGTTCGCTTCTTCAGCTAAGCCTTTTTTAATTAAGAAGTTTTGTGCATAACCTGCTGCGACTTCTTTAACTTCGCCTTTTTTACCTTGGTTTTTTACGTCTTTTAGAAAAATTACTTTCATGATTTCGCACTTCCTTCATCAATATTTTTACTAATTGCCTCTATTAATTGATCATATGCATCATCAAGCGTTACATCGACGAATCGTGTCGCAGCATTTGTTAAGTGACCACCGCCGCCGAGTGATTCCATCACAAGCTGTACATTCATCTCACCGAGAGAACGCGCAGATATACCAATTGAATCGTCCTCACGCAGTGCCATTACAAATGATGCTTGGACACCTTCAATTTTAAGCAACTCATCTGCTGCTTGAGCTACTGTGACAGGGTGATACGTCATTGTTGAATCTGCTTTTACTATCGCCACACCATTTTCCCATATGTCAGCGGATTTAATTAAACCAACACGTGCGATATACGTATCGATATCATCTTTTAGAAATGCATGCGCAAGTACTGGATCTGCTGAATTTGAGCGTAAGAAACTTGCTGCATCAAATGTACGAGAGCCTGTGCGCAATGTAAAGTTACGTGTATCCACAATAATACCGGCTAACATTAGTGTCGCTTCTATACGTGATAAACGTTCTTCCGAACGCTGATATTCAAGCAATTCTGCAACGAGCTCACTCGCACTTGATGCATATGGCTCCAGGTAGACGAGTAGTGGGTTGGCCATAAAGTCATCGCTGCGTCTGTGGTGATCAATAACGACTTTGCGGTTTGCTTTATTTAATATTAACTCATCCTGGACCATAACTGGTCTATGTGTGTCCACCACCACAACTGTTGTATCTGTGTGTAGTAAATCCCAGGCATCATCACTGCTCACAAAGCGAGAATACACATCTTTATTTTTCTCAACTTCTTTCATAACGCGGGCAAGCGTATCGTCAATATCTTCATCGTTTAAAATAATATGCGCTTCAATTCCATTCATCTCTGCGAGTTTCGCAACTCCCATTGCTGAGCCAATCGAATCCATATCCGGCCGCTTATGCCCCATAATAATGACGTTACTGCCTTCACGCAGCAAATCTTTTAATGCATGAGATACAACGCGCGCGCGCACACGTGTACGTTTTTCCATAGGATCCGTCTTACCACCATAAAATCGCGCATCCCCGTTGTAACGTTTAATCGCCACTTGGTCACCACCACGTCCGAGCGCTAAATCTAAGCTCTTTTGTGCGAGGTCACCCACATCAGTGTAAGAATCTGTACCTTCTCCAAAACCAATACTTAGCGTAATTTGTGCACCGATATCCGCAGTTTGAATACGCACTTCATCTAGTATACTAAAGCGTGTTTCCTCCATTGATTCCAAACTCATTGAATTTAACACAATGAGAAAACGATCTTGAGAGAAACGTCGGAGATAAATGTCATGTGTATCAGCCCACGTGTGGATCAATGAAGTGATTTTATTATTGAGTTCACTCTTCATTGATTCAGGCATATTCTGAGTCATTTCATCATAGTTATCCAAGTATAAAATACCGATGACGGGACGTTTATCCTCAAGCTCTTGCTGCTTTGTCTTAAATCCGGTGATATTAATCATCTGCAATGTATTAAAATCCTGATCATGATACACGCGGAATTTATGGTCGTTATAGGCACTATCAACAACCGTTAAGTTATTGACTCTAAAGTTCGTTAATATATTTGGAAAGATTAAATTAATATGCTGACCAAGCGCTTCTTCTGTAAGAATTGATGCAATATAATGGTTCATCCATTCAATTTCATCGTCTTCGTTAAGCACAATCAAACCTACCGGCATCGTATCGAGTGTGATTTGATGCCCACCAACAATTTGGTCAACAAGATATTTTAAACGGTTTTCAAGATCTAATATCGTCCGTTGTAAATAAAGCATCACGAGGGCAATTATGATTAAAGTGACAATAGAAAATATAATACCGACTGTAATGTTATATGCATAAATCATTATAACTGCAATTATTGTATGTAAAGCGAGTATCCCGGCTGGGATGAATACTTTACGCTTATTCATGACCTTAAACATTACATCACTTCCTTTTCATAATAATCCATTGTCTAATTCTAAATGCCAACTCAAATAATCCTATTAACATCGTGATCGGTCTCAACACTAAAAACGGTATGAGTATCAAGATTGAGAGCGCAACATTTATGTTCTTTTCCCGTGCATAGAAATAAACAAAAGCTAAGCCGTGTATATAAATGATCCACTCCAGCACGAGTAACACGTTGCTTACAACTGCATAAAACACAGCGTTATCTGTCGGACTCATAAAGAATGAGAGTATAAAAAAGATAAAGAATAAATACATCACAAATCTAGGAAATACCCAGTCTTTAAAAGATCTCGCAGGCCATAATTTGATACCTTCTTCATGTCTAAGCAACAATCTGAGTAATAATATAACAAATATGGCTGTCGCAATTGAGAAGATGGTCAGTTGCCCCTGAATATTTAGATAAAACAATTCTAAATTAGCACTGACAAGTGTCATATCAATAAATGCCGACATTCCCGATTCATCAACTTGAGCAAAATACCATGACACGAGAGATGCCCAAATTTCTCCAAACGGCGGGATTACATTAAATAATTGTAAGATATTTAATCCACCGATGACGATTATCGTCATCGTCGCTGCAAAATAAAACATCGTATACTCTTGGGTGTAGTTTAGTTTGAGTGAGCGTTCAACTAGGTATGCGAGTGCATATAGCAATATGAGCGATATCCAGGATAAAGGTGACATTATCATGAACACCGGAATAATGAAGCTGACAAATGTCAGCCAAAAATGATAACTCGATTTATGTTTGAGACGGACTAAATAATAAAGTGAAAAAGGTAAAATCAACATACCTAAAACCAATGTGATCTCTGTTACAAATAAAAATAGAAACCCCATGGAGAGTACAATAAGTAAAAACCATAGTGAAACCTTGGGCCGCACGTTGCACCACTCCTATACTAAATAAAGCTCCTACTATGTGATAGGAGCTTATGCTTACTATTATTATATCTTTTTTAAGACCTTTGTGCCACCTAAATATGGTACCAACACCTCTGGTACAGTCACTGTACCATCTGCATTTTGGTAGTTCTCAAGGAGTGCTGCCATCGTGCGTCCGACCGCTAAACCACTGCCATTTAGTGTGTGAACAAATTCAGGTTTTGAGTCTTTATCGCGCTTAAACTTGATGTTTGCACGTCTCGCTTGAAAGTCTGTCATATTTGAAACAGAACTGATTTCCTTATAATCGTTATAGCTTGGCAACCAAACTTCAACGTCATATGTCTTGGCTGAACCAAATCCTATGTCACCTGTACATAACAATACCGTACGGTGTGGTATTTCAAGTAAATTCAAGATGTTTTCTGCATGATTTGTCATTTCTTCTAAAGCATTCCATGAGTGCTCTGGTCGTTCAAGTCTCACCATTTCAACCTTGTTAAATTGGTGTAGACGAATAAGACCACGTGTATCACGACCAGCTGATCCCGCTTCGCTTCTAAAGCATGCCGTTTGCGCCGTAAATTTCTTCGGCAACGCGTCATCACTTAACGTTTCTTCGCGGTGGAAGTTTGTGAGCGTCACTTCAGATGTCGGGATTGTATACATATCTTTACCATCTAATTTAAAGCTGTCTTCTGCAAACTTAGGCAATTGACCCGTACCGAACATCGCCTCGCTTTTCACAATTTGAGGCGTCATCATCTCACGATAACCATTTTGTCCGTGCACATCCAACATAAAGTTCATCAGCGCGCGCTCGAGACGGGCACCTTCACCTGTTAAAAACACAAAGCGCGCACCTGATACACGTGCAGCACGTTCGAAATCTGCCATTTCTAAGTCATCGAGCAGGTCCCAGTGACCTTTTGCTTCAAAATCAAATTCACGCGGCGTCCCGGTTTTACGCACCTCCACGTTTTCATTATCATCTTTACCTACCGGTACATCATCGTTAATTAAGTTTGCGACACGACTCATTTTATCTCTAAATTCTGTTTCAGTTGCATTTAATTCAGCATCAATTTTAGCAATCGATTCTCCAACTTCCCGCATCGCTAAAATCGCATCATCTGCATCTTCTTTGTTGCGCTTTTTCTCAGCAATTTCTTGAGATGCTGCGTTGCGTTTACTTTTTAGCTCTTCAGTCTTTTGAATTAACTCACGACGTGTCTCATCTAACTGTAGAATTTCATCAATAATCGATGCATCATCACCACGCTTATCAACACGCGCTTTAACGTCAGTCGTTTCTTGTCTAATACGTTTAATGTCTAACATCGAACTCACTCCTATAAATTTTTTATATAAAAAATAGACCACATCCCCTAGTGTAGGGACGTGGTCTACGTGTTGCCACCCTTATTTAACGTGTCTATGACACATTATCTTCATTCATCATATCGACGCAGCCGCCGTTCACTTCTCGTATAGGGACAGAACTTCATACATTACTGCGTGTTGCTCGCACCGACCGCAACCTCTCTAAACGCATATTCATGTATTACTTTATCCGGAAGTGACAGTATTCACTTGTTGTTATTATAAGTCCGATTGCTGATAAAATCAACCGTTTACCACATTAAGCCAGGACGTGTGTACACGACTTTACCGTTTGCAATGACAGTATGCGCGTGGTTTACCCCATAATGATACGGAATATATTCATGGTTCGGCGCATCCCAAATGACTAGGTTTGCGCTGTCTCCAGCGTCTAACGTACCGCGCTCAGAACCAATTGCATGTGCCGCATTCACTGTGACTGCGTTCCAAATTTCATTTGGAGTCATCTTGAGCTTAAGACCGGCAATTGCCATGATCATCTGTAAGTTGTCTGTGACACATGACCCTGGATTATAATCTGTCGCCAGTGACACAGCGCCACCCTGGTCGATCATACCGCGAGCATCCGCGTACTCGTTTTTGCCGAGATAGAACGTCGTACCCGGTAATAGCACCGCGACCGTATCTGAATCAGCAAGCTGCGACTTACCCGTCTCGCTTGCAGCAACTAAGTGATCTGCTGAAATTGCGTTTTGTTCGATTGCGAGTTCTAAGCCACCGAGTGGATCAATTTCATCTGCGTGAATCTTCACTTTGAAGCCTTTGGCATTTGCCGCTTCCATGTACTTTCTTGACTGTTCGACAGTAAACACACCTGTCTCTGTAAATATATCAGCAAAGTCTGCATATTCTTTTACATCGTCAAGCAGTGTAACCATCTCGTCAAGAAACTCTTCAGACTCGCGTCCTTTAGGAATCGCGTGCGGTCCTAAAAATGTATGTTTCATTTCAACAGGGAATGATTCCTCTAACACTTTAGATACTTTCAGCTGTTTCAACTCATTTTCTTTATCTAAACCGTAGCCTGATTTACTTTCAATCGTGAGTACACCGTGTTGAATCATGCGTGTAATATTTTTTGATGCTTTATCAAATAGCTCCTGTTCTGTTGCAGCACGTGTCTGTTCAACTGTCTTTAATATGCCGCCACCATCTTCAAGAATCTTTAAGTAGTCGACACCCTGACGCTTTAGTGCAGCTTCGTGCTCACGTGAACCACCATGTACGACGTGTGTATGCGGATCAACGAGTGCAGGGGATACGACCATACCCTCTGCATCAATTATGGATTTTGCTTCGTACGAACCATCTGCAGCACCCGCATAAACAATTTTGCCATCATCGATAACAACCATCGCATCATGGATGATTGAAAGCTCATCCATCTCGGCACCACGGAGTGCTTTATCTGACTTCTTAGGCAAGATTAAACTGCCTATATTTTTAATGATTACATCATTCATTGTTATTTATCCTCCATCATTGGAATATGCACGCCTTTTTCCTTTGCGGTCTTGATTGCGTTATCGTAACCCGCGTCCGCGTGACGTGCCACACCCATGCCCGGATCACTCGTTAATACACGCGCGAGACGACGTTCTGCGTTGTCTGTGCCGTCAGCAACAATTACAAGGCCTGCGTGAAGTGAGTAACCCATACCAACGCCACCGCCGTGATGGACAGAAACCCATGAACCGCCTGCAGCCGTGTTTACGAGGGCGTTTAGTATTGCCCAGTCACCAACTGCATCACTGCCGTCTTTCATTGCTTCTGTTTCACGGTTCGGACTTGCAACTGAGCCTGAATCTAGGTGATCTCGACCGATCACGATCGGTGCAGAGATTTCACCTGTTCTGACAAGTTCGTTTAATGCTAAGCCCATCTTCGCGCGGTCTCCATAACCAAGCCATGCGATACGTGAAGGTAACCCTTGGAATGCAATCTTTTCCTGCGCCATATCCAACCAGCGCATTAATTTTTCATCTTCGGGGAATAATTCGCGCATCTTTTTATCAGCAACAGCAATATCATTCGGGTCTCCACTTAAAGCCACGAAACGGAAAGGCCCCTTGCCCTCAGTAAAGAGTGGACGGATGTAGGCCGGCACGAAACCTGGGAAATCAAATGCATTTTTAACGCCCATATCAAATGCAACCTGACGAATGTTGTTCCCGTAATCAAAGACGATAGAACCTTTATCTTTGAAATCGAGCATCGCCTGCACGTGTTTTGCCATCGATTCCGATGCGAGTTTCACATACTCTTTTGGATCCGATTCGCGCAGGGCAGCGCCATCTTCAAGCGTGAATCCTTCAGGTAAATATCCGTTCAGCGGGTCATGCGCAGATGTTTGGTCAGTGACGACATCGATTTTTACTTCACGCTTTAAAATTTCAGGTAAAATCTCAGCGGCATTCCCAAGTAGCCCAATCGATAAAGCCTCTCCCTTATCTCGCGCATCTTCTGCCAATTGAATCGCTTCATCGAGCGAATGTGTTTTCGTATCTAAATAACGCGTCTCGAGGCGTTTATCGATGCGTGTTTCATCCACCTCAACGACTATGACGACACCTTCATTCATCGTCACAGCGAGCGGTTGCGCACCACCCATACCGCCGAGTCCGGCAG
>JBGYPO010000014.1:0-15824 GCA_041838435.1 Aliicoccus sp.
AAATAATGTCTTTGATTATAGTAATTTAGAACACTGCTTTTCTCAATCAGAAGCATACTTTAACACTTTGAAGTTAGTCTATTACAAATAATTACCAACTTAGAGGAGTCGTCTATGCAAAATGACAACATTAGAAGCCGGAGAAAAGACGCACACGTTGAACATGTACTAAAACAAGAGCCGGTATTTACAGATGATTTTGGCCGTGTTCACCTCATTCATCAATCAATACCAAAGTATGATTTATCGGACATTGATTTGTCTGCTGAGTTTGGGAGCTTTAACTGGAGAACACCTATCTACATCAATGCAATGACTGGTGGCAGTGAATGGACAAAATCTATTAATGGAAAGCTTGCGCAAGTTGCAAAAGAAACTGGTTTACCGATGGCACTTGGATCGATGCATGCAGCAATTAAAGATCCGTCACTAAAACATACATTTACCATTGCACGTGATATTAATCCCAATGGGTTTCTCATGGCAAATATAGGTGCCGACGTCCCACTTGAAGGTGCAGAGCAGACAATTCAATTGGTTGATGCACAGGCACTGCAGATTCATGTCAATGCTGCACAGGAATTAATTATGCCTGAAGGTGAGCGTGTATTTAAATCATGGCTCAGTAACATAGAAAATATCATTAAACATGTAGATGTCCCTGTTATCGT
Organism: Aliicoccus sp.; assembly: GCA_041838435.1. Classification (GTDB taxonomy): domain Bacteria; phylum Bacillota; class Bacilli; order Staphylococcales; family Salinicoccaceae; genus Aliicoccus. The sequence continues at coordinate 672 of JBGYPO010000014.1, forward strand.
CAAAGAGGTTGGTTTTGGCATGAGTCAAGAGACTATGAAAGAACTTTATGATATAGGTGTAAAACATATAGATATCAGTGGCAGGGGCGGTACTAACTTTGCTGTTATTGAGAATCAAAGACGCGCGCATCAAGAGATGGATTACATGTCCTCATGGGGTCAGTCCACCGTTATAACGCTATTGGAATCGAAGTCATATCAGCATAAGATTTCAGTCCTGGCCAGCGGCGGTGTTATAACGCCGTTAGATGCTGTAAAATGTCTGGTTCTCGGCGCTGAGGCGGTTGGAATGTCAAAGAATTTATTAGAACATGTCATGCATCATGGGGTTGATGAAACGGTTCAGTATGTCGAGAACTTTATCTATCAAATGAAGAAAATATCAGTATTAATTAATTCACAAAATATAAAAGAAATTCAACAGTCACCAAGGTATTTAGATCAAACGCTAACACATTGGTTAAGACAGAGAGTAGGGATGAGTAATGAGTAAAACAGCAATTGTTGTCGGTGCAGGAGTTGCAGGGTTAGCAAGTGGTATTCGTTTACAGAATGCAGGATATGACGTGACTATCGTTGAACGTCATCATAAGGTAGGGGGCAAGATGAGCCAGCTTACATTCGATGGGTATACTTTTGATTTAGGACCAACTATCGTAATGATGCCAGAGCTATACAGAGAAATTTTTGAAATTACAGGGCGTAAAGCAGAAGATTATATTTCCCTTGAACGCGTAGATCCAATGTACAGCAGTTATTTCGATGATGGACAGACACATATCCGCGCAACGAATGACCTTGTTGACACGATGGAAATGCTTGAACCAATGGGTGATGCAGAAGGCTTTTTAAAATATTTAAGCACTTTATATTCTCGTTTTCTTATTGCCAAAGATCACTTATTACAGCGTTCATTCCGCTCCAACAAAGAATTTTATAATCCATTTATATTGAGCCAGGGATTGAAACTTAAAACGTTGGATTCAGCAGATAACTTATTAAAGAAATACATAAAAGATAAACGCATGCGTCAAATGATAGCTTTCCAAACTTTATATATTGGTATATCACCATTTAAAGGTCCTTCCATTTATACGATTATCCCAATGATTGAATATGTATATGGCATCTGGTTTATCCGTGGCGGCATGTATAGTATGGCAAAGGGTATGGCAAAATTATTTGAAGAAATTGGCGGTAAAATTTTACTTAATCATGACGTTGATGAGATTTTAATTGAAAATTCTAAAACGTATGGTATTCGTGTGAATGGAGAAACAATGCCTTCAGATATTGTCGTTTGTAACGCAGATTTCCCTCATGCTATGAAACATCTCGTAAAAGACACTAAGTATAAAGGTAAATATACAGATGAGAAAATCGATAAGATGGACTATTCCTGTTCTTGTTATGTTATGTATTTTGGAATGGATAAAAAATATGAAGAAATCGTTGATATTCACAACTTTGTATTCTCAGACGACTTAGATGAAAATATTAATCAAATATTTGAAGGTGACCATCTCGATGATCCATCGCTTTACATGTATATCGCAAGTAAAGCAGACCCGTCACTTGCACCAGATGGAAAAGATGGCATATACGTGTTGATGCCGGTTTCAAATAATGCTACAGCTAAAGAACCCTGGACGGATTCGACATCCAGAATCTATCGTCAAAAAGCAATTGATAAAATTACGAAACTTCCAGGAATGCATAATTTTGAAAAAGAAATCATCAGTGAAAAACAATTTACACCGAATGACTTTGAATCTATATTTAATGCTTATAACGGTGCAACATTTGGAATCAGTCCGAAGCTGACTCAGAGTAACCATATGCGTCCACAAAGCACAGCAACACATTGTAAAGGATTGTATTTTACAGGGAGCAGCACGCATCCAGGCGCGGGCGTACCAATCGTATTATTGTCCGCTAAGATAGCAGCAAATGATATTATCAGCGATGAAAAATCGAGGTGATTACATGCACACATTACAATCTGATTATGAATATTGTGAATACATAATTAAACAACATTCGAAAAGTTTTTATTTTGCTTTTTCAAAACTCAATGAACAAGACCGAAATGCCGTATTTGCAGTATATGCATTTTGTCGATTAGCAGATGATGCTGTAGATGAGGCAACAACAGTTGAAGAAAAGATTGCCAATCTTGAATACCTAAATGAACAATTGTCACAATTCGAAAATGGGCATACGCCTGACGATTCGGTATGGCGTGCATTACGTGACGTCCATAATAAATACACATTAGATTTAAATATGATGGCACTGCAACTGGAAGGTCAAAGAATGGATACAAGTTTTCAACAACCGGAGAATATTCTGGAACTTGAGACTTACAGTGAAAAGGTCGCGGGATCGGTTGGTGTGCTATTGTTACCGATAATATGCAGCAATAATCTAACTGCGCGTGTCAATCACGCATTAAGCCTCGGTGTCGCAATGCAATATACAAATATTTTAAGAGATATCGGCGAAGATATTCTGGAATTAAATCGCATTTATTTACCAAAAGATATGATGGCTGAGTATGGCGTAACTCATACACAATTAAAGCGCAATGTAATTGATGAGAACTTTATCAATCTGTGGGAATCTCTCGCAAAATTAGCAGAAGAGAAATATGATGACTTTTTAAAAGAAATCAAATATTACAAGAAAGAAGCGCAGTTTGGGTTACTGCTTGCTTTAAAAGTGTACCGGGAAATACTCGATGAAGTGCGCAGAAATGATTACGATTGTTTAAATCAGAAACAATATGTTTCTAAAGCACGAAAAACGATGATTGCAGCAGAGGCTATGTCTGTCTTAAAGAAGTTGAGAAAGGAAAATGTGTATGAGTAAGCGCTCTGTGCTTGTAATCGGTGGTGGTTTAGGCGGATTATCCGCAGCTATTTCATTAAAACAATCCGGTTTTGACGTTACAATTATTGAAAAGAATCAGCATTTTGGTGGTAAGTTAAATCGCCACACACAAGATGGATTTGGTTTTGATCTCGGTCCTTCATTGCTCACGATGCCTGAAGTATTTGAAAGGTTATTTAAGCGAAGCAACCGTTCGTTATATGATTATTTAACTCTTACAAAACTCGATTTGCAATGGCGTACATTTTTTACAGACAATCAAATCATTGATTTATATGCAGATTTAACTCTAATGAAAGATAATAATTCAAACTTGTCCAACAAAGATATTGATGAACTGCGAGACTTTTATCAGTATGCTGAAAAACTCGACAAAATTACACAGCTTGGTTATTTTAATGAAGGATTCGATCGCTTAACAGATATTATTAAGTTTCATGGTCCAGTTACCTCTCTCAGAGCATTTGATGTCGGTTCAACCATGCAGCAGGCCATCGATAAACGTGTTAGTAATCCGCATCTTAGAGATCTGTTAGGATACTTTATAAAATACGTTGGGTCGAGTGCAAAACATGCACCGGCAATTTTAAACATGATGGCTTATATGCAAAAAAACCAGGGGGTCTGGTACGTGAATGGTGGATTGCATGAGCTTGGCAATGCCATTACAACGCTCGCTCGTGAAATAGGTGTGAATATGGTAACTGGACAACATGTTAAAACGGCTGTTACTAAAAACAAAATGATTGAAAAAGTGATTACATCAGATGGAGAAGAACTTCAAGCGGATATATATGTATCTAATATGGAAGTTATTCCGTTCTATACGCATGTGTTAGATATCAAACCTAAAAAGTTAGAGAAAATGAAACAGAAGTTTCCACCGGCAAGCTCTGGCTTAGTGATACATCTTGGAGTCAATAAAGAGTATGCACAACTTAGACATCATAATTTCTTTTTCTCTAATGATTCAGATAAAAATTACACGCGCGTATTTGAAGAACACAAATTACCCGTGGATCCAACTATCTATTTGGTCAACACAAATAAAACAGACCCAAGCCAGGCACCAGAAGGTCACGAGAACATTAAAATTCTTCCTCATATCCCGCCGCTTACACATAATGCGTATACAGAAAAAGACTATGCAGACTTCCGTGAGTTAGTATTAGAGAAGCTAGAAAATATGGGACTTACTGATTTACGTAAACATATTGTGACTGAACACATGCTGACACCACATGATATCGAATCAATGTATTTATCTCATGCTGGTGCTATATATGGTACTTTATCAGATAAAAAACTAAATAAAGGCTTCAAGCATCCTAAAAAATCCGAGATTGCAGATAACCTCTATTTTGTCGGGGGCACAGTAAACCCAGGCGGCGGCATGCCTATGGTTACATTGAGTGGTATGAATGCTGCTGACTTAATCACAAAAGAATATATGAAGTAGAAAGTCGATGTATATACATTATAATGCTATGCGATGTAACGTTATAATGTTTTTTTATATCATTTTTGAGGTAAAGCACTCTAGAGACAAAATATATATCTGGCATCTTGTATAATAGAAGTGAATAATAATTTAAAGGTGGAGAAGCAATGAGTTACGAAAAATATAAAGAAAGAGTAATTGAATATCGTCGACATTTACATGAGAACCCAGAGTTATCCTTTAAAGAATACGAAACGATTAAGTATATTAAAGGCATTTTGGGACAGATGAAGAATTGTGAGATTAAAGACATTACTGAGACGAGTGCAGTAGCGATATTTAACAAGGGTAAAGGTAAAAAAATCGGCTTACGTGCAGACATTGATGCATTACCGATTGAGGAAGAAACTGATGTAGAATTCAAATCAATAAACCCGGGTGTGATGCACGCATGTGGACATGACGGACATACTGCGACACTTCTCGGCGCTTTATGGTATATCAACGATAACATTGAAGAATTTGATAATGAAATCGTAGGGATATTTCAACACGCAGAAGAGTTAATTCCCGGTGGTGCACGTGAAATGGTTGAAACTGGTTATTTTGATGACTTTGATTTTATCTATGGTCATCATCTATGGGCAATCATGGACTTCGGTAAAATGGATGTAAAAGCCGGACCTGCAAGTGGTAACTCTGATTTATATCATATTGAGATTACAGGCAGCGGTGGTCATGCGAGTACACCAAATTTAAACTTAGATCCAATTATTGCTGCGTCGCAATTCGTAAATAACATTCAAACGATTGTGTCTAGACATGCAGATCCGTTCCATCCAATTGTTGTTTCAAACACAGTGTTCCAGGCAGGACGTCTCGGTTCAGAAAACGTTATACCAAACAAGGTGACACTTGGTGGATCTGTGAGAACGTTGAGACAAGAAGATAGAGAGCTTGTTAAAGATTTATTAAAGAAACATTTAGAGCAATTAACAGCAGTAGGGTATAAATATGAATTAAATTATACTGATGGTTACGATGCCGTAATGAATGATGATGAAAAAACAGAATTTGTAAGAGGAATCGTTGAAGAGAATTTCCCGGGTGAACTTGTATCAGAACGACCAATGATGGGCGGCGAGGACTTTAGTGCGTTTAGTAACATTGTACCTTCATGCTATATATTCATTGGTGCGAAAGCTCCCGGCTATGACTATAATCACCACCATCCTAAGTTTAACCTGCTCGAAGATTCATTTGAGAAAGGCTATACAATGTTTGTTGAAGTTGCTAAGAATTATAAATAGAATGTGTTGTTTCAAAAATTTTGGGTATTCATTAATTGATTGGATTACAAATTTAACTAGGAGTGAAGATTATGGCTTTAATGGATAATATAGGCAGCCTTGTCGGTGCTTTAATGCAACCCGATCAGAACCAAGAAGGGCAGGAACTTGCCAAACGTGCGGATGTTGACTCGAATAATTTTTCTAAGATAGCATCTCTTGGTTTACCATTGCTGTTACAAGGTATTAATCGTAATACACAAGATTCATCAGGGCTTGAGTCTTTTAATCAGGCACTTAATCAACATCAGGAACGTAATAATTACGATAGTTTAAGTCAATTTGCACAGAATGTTGATACACAAGATGGCGATAAAATTCTTAACCATGTATTAAGTGGTGAGAAAAAAGAAGTAAGCAGCGGACTTGCAAACCGTCTAGGTGTAGATGGGCAGAGTGTATCACGCGTGCTTGCCATTTTAGCACCGATTGTTATGAAATATTTAGCAGATCAAAAACGTGAAAAGAACTTGGGCGCGCAAGATGTACATCACGAAAATCAAAATGTCTTACAGGAAGTTATTAGACAAGTTCAACAGCAGAACGGTTCCAGCCAAAGTGGATTTGGGATGTTAGGTGGATTGCTTGGATTAGGAAATGATTCAAATAAGCAGCAAAAAGATTCTGGATTACTTGGTGACGTGTTTAATTTATTTAAATAATAGTTTTATGGTAGGCCCATTCAATTTAAATTGAATGGGCCTTTTGCTTTTTTAATGTTGAAATTGATATGTGAAGCGACTGTATGTGATTCAACACTGATTTTTTGGGCAGGAATCACATTTGGAGGGCCAGCGTGTGATTCAACACTGATTTTTTGGGCGGGAATCACATTTGGAGGGCCAGCGTGTGATTCAAGGCTGATTTTTGGGGTGGGAATCACATTTGGAAAACACCCTGCAACTCAGCGCCTATATTTAGACCGGGACTTGCATTTCAAATGTCGCCGTGCAACTCAGCGCCTGTATTTTGAACGGGAGTTGCACGGCAGACTTCCCTTTATAAATCCCTCAGATGACCAAATTCGCCGAACAAAAAAACCGCACTACTGATGACTTCCATCAATAGTACGGCCTCTTAATTTATAATTACCGATTAGAACGGTCCGTACTCAATAAAGAATGCAACAACAAGACCTGCCGCGGCTATTAAATACCACAGTATGAGTAATGGCCAAATAAACTTCAACCAATCTGTGTATTTAATTTTTACAATTGCCAGTGCTGCCATGAAGTAACCCGATGTTGGATAGAATATATTAGAGAATCCGTCACCGTATAAGAACGCAAGTACTGATGTTTGTCTTGTCATTTCGACAAGATCCACAATACCGATCATAATCGGCATTGTCGCTGCAGCTTGTCCACTGCCAGATGGAACGAAGAAGTTGATAATACCTTGTACTACCATCATAGCGACAGGAACTAGCCAGTCTGGAAGTAATGTTATGATGCTGCTTAAGCCATTAACAACAGTATCCATAATCAAACCATCTTCAAGCATAATGGAAATTGCTCGTGCAACCCCGACGATTAAGGCACCCAGTAATATAGTTCTTGCACCATCATTCATTGACTCTGCAATGTTAGATGGTTTTAATCCTGCAATTAAACCGACGATAATACCTGTAAAAATATAGAACCCGGCGAGTTCAATGAAATACCAGTTATATTGGAAAATACCAAACAACATAAAGCCGAGTAAGCCTATAAAGACAAAGGTAGCGACAACTACGCGTTTACTCATCGGCTGTCTTTCATCATCTTCTCTAAGGAACTGATTATTATCGATATTATCAGAAATTAATGATCGAGATGGATCTTTCATAACACGTCTCGCATAAGCCATAACAAATAGAATACCTACTGTTGTTAAAACAGCTAACATTATTGCACGGTAACCCATCCCTGAGAATAAAGGCAACTCTGCAATTGTTTGAGCAGTACCAAGGTTTGCCGGTGCTGTAAGTGCTGAACTGAATCCAACGACTGTTGCTATTAAGATGGCACCGGCAGCCGCCATTCTGTCATAACCTAATTTTAAAAATAAAGGTAAAAATGCCGGTATAAATATTAAGGAAGATTCTATATTACCTGTTAATGAAACAAATATTGCAAGCGGTACGATAATTACCGGGAAAATCAATAAACCTTTGTTACCGAATTTATCAATTAAGAAATTAATAATTAAATCAATAACGCCTGAAGTTTCTAAAATTCTAAACATCGCACCGATTGCCAAGATACCGAATATGATAATAACGGTTTCTTGTACACCGCGCGGAATAGCTGTCATAAAGTCCAGAATTCCGACAGGGCTCTGAGCAATAAATTCAAACGTTCCTGGAATAATGATGGAACGACCGTCCACCATTTCACGTTCGAACTCACCTGCAGGTACTATGTAAGATGCGATTGCGGCAAGTGCAATAAGAACAAATAAAATAACGTAAATATGCGGCAGTTCAAACTTTTTTCTTTTTGGTGTTTGTGAAGCCGACGAATTTTTATCTTTTACCACGAATCTCCCTCTTTTCAAAATATTATATTTACTCATTGTAAAAAAGATTAACATAAAAAGAAATACTTTATTAGGATTCTATCGTAAAAAAGCAGTTTTTCACTAATTTATGTTTGAAATTCATCACTTTTAATTCATACTTTTGAATAAATAATATTATTTAAAAATTATTTTGGGTATATAAAATTTACAACTGTGTTTTTAATCACAGAAAAGAATTATATACTACTTTAGTATGAGAAGTGAGGAGAATTAAAGCATCAGGATATACTTAAAATAATTAAAAGGAGGAGAAACACGTATGAATGTTAAATTAGTCTATGGTTTACTCAGTTTCGTCATTGCATTTTTATTGGTTGGTGTCATCATTTTAACGACGAATATTCTAAGTGATGGTTCAGATGAAGATACGCAAGTTACAGATACGGATGTATCTGAAGAGGTAGATGAAACTGAAGAAGCTGAGGAAGAGCAAGCAAGTACAGCAGATGCTGAGAATAACGCACTGGTTAGAAACAGCTGTACTGCATGTCACGCTGTAAGTGCACTGGATATTGATGGTGCCAATACAGGACCTGACTTATCAAATGCATTTTCATCAGTAGAAGCTAAGCACGGTAAGCCTATCGAAGAATACTTACAAGAGCCTACTTCAGCAGTCATGAGTACTGTTATCGGAGACAATCCATTATCTGACGAAGAATTAGAAGCTGTGCTTAATGCATTAGAAGAAGCAGAAGCAGCGAATTAAAAAAATTGAAAGGAGTTTATAAGAATTATGAAATCCAAAATGAGATCACAAATCATTGCAATCGTTATTGGTGCTGTCATCGGTACAGTATCTGCGATACTATTATTCGCGAACATCGGCGGAGATACAATCGGCACAGATACAGATACCGCAAGCTCTAGCGAGCATAGAGAAAATGCTGAAAAAGTATACGTTCCACGCGGCGAACACGATGATTACTACTTATTATCATCTGGTGGACACTCAGGACAACTATTCGTCTATGGTGTACCATCAATGCGTAAAATTAGAACAGTTCCTGTATTCACACCAGACCCTGCAACAGGTTATGGTTATGAGCAATCTTCAAAAGAAATGCTAGGTGACTACACTTGGGGAGATTTCCACCACCCAGCTATTTCTGAAACTGAGGGTGCTTACGACGGTAAATATTTATTCGCAAACGATGTTGCGAACAACAGAATTGCTGCAGTCAATCTCTCAAGTTTCCATACAGTAGACATTATGAAACTACCTAATATGGGTGGTCCGCACGCAGGTGCATTTGTTACTGAGAATACAGAATACATCGCATTACCAACTCGATTCGCTCGTCCTTTAGAATGGGAATATGCTTCACTTGATGATTATGAAGAAGAGTACGTTGGTATTGTAAACTTCGCTACATTTGATCAAGAAACTGAAGAATTTGATATTCCATTCCAACTTGTCTTACCACCATGGTCTTATGATTTAAGTGATGCTGGTAAGAGAGATAGTGCCGAATGGATTGTAATGACTACTTATAATACAGAGTTTGCTACGACAAACTTAGAAATTAACGCTTCACAAAATGACCGTGACTACATTGTTATGGTGAACTGGAAGATATTAGAGGAAGCAGTAGCAGATGGTGCAGCTTCACAAGAAGTAGATGGTATTCCATTACTTGACCCGCGTGATGTAGAAGGTGCAATTTATGCACTGCCAGTTGCTAAATCTCCACACGGCGTTGACGTGACACCAGACGGTGATTACTTTATCGCTTCAGGTAAACTCGCGCCACTTATGACTGTTTTCTCATTTGAGCAGGCATACGAAGCAATGGAAAGAGATGACTTAGAAGAAAACGAACACGGTATTAAAATCCTACCTTATGAAGACGTTATGGTCAGAGAAGTTGACCCACCAGGTGCACTTGGACCGCTTCATACACAGTTCGATGACCGTGGTAACGCGTTTAACACAATGTTCATTTCATCAGAAGTAGTTAAATGGAATATTGAATCTGGTGAAGTCATTGACCGTACACCGGTATACTACTCACCAGGTCACGCAACAGCATCACAAGGTGATACTGTGGAGCCGACAGGTGAATGGTTAATCGCAGGTAACAAAATTGCCAAAGATAACTTCTTAAGTGTTGGTCCTTCACACCCTGAATCTATTGACTTGATCGATATATCTGGTGATGAAATGCAACATGTTATGACAGTGCCTGTTGACCCTGAGCCTCACTATTCTCAAATGATTTTAGCGGATAAAATTGAAACGTTCCATGTATATGAACGTGATGAAGAACGTGAAAATTCTGTTTGGTCTCCAGAAGATGCTTATATCGAGCGCGATGGTGACGAAGTCCATGTTTATGGTATCGCAATGCGTTCTAAATTCATCTTTGATGGCAGTGCAGAGCGTCAAGACGTTGTTGAAGTGAATGAAGGCGACACAGTCTACTTCCACTTAACAAACATTGACCTTGACCAGGATATTACTCACGGCTTTGGTATTCTCGATTACGACCTGAACTACGAAGTACAGCCAGGACAAACTGCGACAGTTGAATTTGTAGCGGATAAAGCGGGAACATTCCCACTGTACTGTACGAACTTCTGTAGTGCATTGCACCAAGAGATGAGCGGTTACCTGCTCGTAAATCCTGATAATTAGATTTAAAGATATGAGATTGGGTGAACTTTAACCCAATCTCATCTTCTCAATAATTGTGTTTTGCACATTAAGGAGAATATGATATGAAACAAAAAATGCCTATCACTTCGCGGATAGCACTTGGTATTGCTGCATTTCTCATGATGATTACTATGTTTCTTCCATGGTGGGGTCTTAAATTTTGGGCACCCCAGTATCCTGAAGGATTAGATATCATTGTGTATCCAAGGCGACTCGCTGGTGATATAGATATTATTAACAGTTTAAATAACTACATTGGAATGGCTCAGTTTAGTGAAGAAACATTTCCAGAGTTCATTGTGTTTCCTTACTTAATTATTGCTGCTGTAATCGCGATGATAGCTGTTATTATTTTAAACCGCAGAATTTATTACTTTGTGTTACTTGGCTTGGCTGCTGTCGCTTCAGTTATTGGTTTATATAGAATGTGGTATTGGTTAAGTGAATTTGGTACGAACCTAGATCCAACAGCACCAATTACAGTGGATCCATTCGTCCCACCAATTATTGGACCAAATACAATCGCTAACTTTGAAACATTCAGTAACTTCCAAGTCGGTGGTTGGATAATCTTTATCATCATTGTGTTAATTGCCATCGCACCTTTCTTAAAAGATAAAGGACGCGCGCAAAAGAAAAGAAGGGATCTTAAATGAATAGAAACTTATACGCTTTAATATTCATCATGCTTCTATTCACTGTTTTAGTACCACAACAATTAAATGCTGACGAGACTGATTTACAGATATTAATTGATGAGGCAAATCCAGGTGATACGATTACTTATCCAGGCACATATGAAGGTGATGTGTTTATCGATAAAGCCATCACAATCGATGGTGAGGGTTCTGGCGTAATACAAGGGACATATGACGGTACAGCGCTATCTATTGTAGCGGATGACGTCACGATTAAAAATATGTCCATTGGTGGCAGCACAAGAAGCCGCAGCTCAGAGCAGGAAGGTGCCTGTATTCGTAACCGCGGTGACAACAATTCATTTACGAATTTAACATTAAGTGAATGTTACCATGGTATATATTTAAATACTGGAGATAATACGTTAGTAGAAGATAACGAAATCGTTGGTTATGGCGATGGTTCAAGAGGCGATCAAGGTTATGGCATGTACGTCAAAAAATCACATTCAAACACAATTACAGGCAACAATGTAAACACGTTTCGTGATGGATTATACTTTGAGTACTCTGACTACAACTTAATCGAAGATAACCGAGTGAGCAACACGCGTTACGGACTGCACTATATGAATTCAAACTTTAATGAATTTCATCATAATGATTTCGTCTCGAATGTTGGCGGAGCTGCTGTCATGCAGTCTGACCATATCCTGCTCGAGAACAATACGTTTTCATATAACCAAGGTACACAAGCATTTGGACTGATTGTTCAAACATCCCGAAATGTAGAAGTTAAAAATAATGATTTTGTCTTGAATCAGCGTGGACTCTACATTGAAGGTTCAACTCAGACAGAAATCAGTGGAAATAATTTTTTCAATAATGAAATCGGTGTAGAGCTTTGGTCATCATCTACAGAACAATATTTCTATGATAATGATTTTATCTCGAACACTGTACAAGCTGCGATGGTCGGTTCAATCGATCAGCATTTCTTCAGTAAAAACCAAGTGGGTAACTACTGGGGACAGCCGCTAATTGACCTTAACCAAGACGGCGTCGGTGATGATGCGTTTGTATATTCAAGCTCTGTAGGGAACCTGATTCAACATAACGAATTGTCATATTTATTTATAAAATCACCTGCAATGTTGTTACAAGAAAATGCATCTCGATTATTTGGGATGTTTGATAACGAGATTACTGATGAATTTCCTCAAGCTGGAGAACGTGAGTTTTCTGTCGGTTGGTTGATTGCTGTAGCAACTGCAATCATTGCAATAATAATATTACTCAAATGGAGAAAAAGAAGTGTGATAAAGTGATTCAATATATAAAGAAAGAATTTTTGGAACAGATTCGTAGTAACGGTGTATGGATAGCAATGATACTCATATTTATTGCGAGTGTGATGTTGCTCTCAGAAGCACGCGGTTATCCCGATGAGAATGCCACTGCGGCATTCCTATTGAATTCGTTTGATATGTTCATATACATTATTCCACTCATCGGTATGTTTCTTGCAGCATTTAGCGTCTATAGCGAAAAAGAAAACAAGACATTTCAAATGATTATTACAAAACGTGAATCATTTGCAAGCTTTTTCTTTAAGAAATCTATAAGTTTACAAATTGTATTACTCAGCTTATTCACAATGTTGTTTGTCCTACTTTATGGCCTCGCATCTCTGACTTTAACAATGGAAATTGATTATTTCTTGTTACATCTTGTTACATTACTTACTTTATTCTTAATTTTTAATCAATTTGGAATCCTCATCGGTTCACTTTCATCGAGTAAGATGCAAATGATTGGACTCATAATATTTGTTTGGTTCTTTATGATTTTCTTGGTAGATGTGATATTCCTATACTTCATACCAATGATCAACTATAACAACGTCCACATATTTTCTTATTTCTTCTTCATGCACCCGTTCCACGTGGCGCGCATGTTCCTGGAATACGGAATGGATATATTTTCAACGAACAACTTGTCATCTCTTATGAATAGACTTGTAATTTTATCACCAAACGCTTATATGGTCATTAATATATTTGTATGGCCGATACTGTTACTACTCTTAACAATGCTTTTCAGAAATGATGGTGAGATTAATGATTAAAGTAGAAAATTTAAACTTTAGATACGATGACAGTGTTGTCCTCGATGATATTAACTTTGAACTGGAGCCCGGCGGGAAATATGCTTTGATCGGACGCAACGGTGCAGGTAAATCCACGCTGATAAAACTCATTTTGAATTTGAGGAAGTCACAAGCTGGTAAAATCACAATCAATAATATTTCTCATAAATCATCAAAGTGGAAATCAGAAGTATCATATCTACCAGAAAAATTTGCGATGTATCCACAGTTGACTGGACTTGAAAACATGAAGTTTCTCGGCCATTTATCAGATAAGAAATTTGATGAAGAACAAGCGAAACAAGTGATGCGCGACGTTAATTTAGATCCGGAATCCAAGTTACCTGTTAAAGCATACTCTAAAGGGATGACACAACGCCTTGGCTTAGCAACAATTATCTACCAAGACAGCAACCTGATCATTCTGGACGAACCGACAAGTGGACTTGACCCAATCGGTAGGAAAGATATACTAAATATCATTAAAGGACTCACGGATAAGACAATACTAATGAGCTCACACCACTTCGAAGAAGTGAAGTATACATGTGATCACGTACTATCTTTAGAAGATAAAAAACTAACGCTAATGACTACTAAGACGTTTGAAACAGAATATTTGATGGAGGAGTTATAATGAATAAATTACGCGCACTGCTATTAGTTGGCATTATGATGCTTCTTGCTGCATGTGGAAATGCATCTGTCGATGTTGAAATGACTAAGCCACCTGAGCCGGAAACAATGTCTACAGTATTGATTTCAATTACTGATGACGGTGAAGCAATAACTGATTTTGAAGGGACAGCTGAATTCCGTATGGTTGATATGGATCACGGCAGTGAGATTACTGATTTAATGCACACTGAAGAAGGTCTATACGAAGGTGAAGTGAACTTACCAATGCCTGGTAAGTGGACAATTGATATTGTCGGGGACAGCGACAATGAAGGTTCTATCGATACGACAATAGAAGTGGAACTATAATGCAAGGTAAACATTGGTTATTGATGGTGCTGTCCACTATCATATTTGTACTATTTGGTTATATTGCTATCAATGTATTAACTTCTTCTAACGATACACCTGAGACTGCGGACGTTAACACATCTGAGGACGTGTCGTCAGAAACAAACACTACCCTCGATAATGATGTGGAAGAAATTACACGAGACAATGACGATACAGTTATTGTGATAGATGATGAAGAGTTTAATCAAGATGATATTGACTTTATTAAGTACTTACAGCTCGCTCAAATTGATTACTTTGAAGAAGAAGCCGGTGAGAACTGGAATGAAGCGAGACGTACTCAAACTGCGAATAATACACAGATTCAAAACTTAATCGAACTTCACATTATGGAGAGCCTGGGTAACGAAAAGGGTTATGAATTCACAGATGAAGACATTGAGGAAGCTAAGGATGATTTCAACTCACAATTCTCGGATACTGAAAACTAT
>JBGYPO010000015.1:0-12299 GCA_041838435.1 Aliicoccus sp.
GCAAGTGAAACAGACGCTTTCAAGTCCAGAAGGTCGTCGACTCTATGCACAACGTAAAATAGATGTCGAGACAACTTACGGTCACTTGAAGGCGAATTTGGGGTTCACTCGGATGTCCGTTCGAGGAAAATCCAAAGTCCATAACGAGTTAGGTATTGCCTTAATGGCAGTGAACCTCAGAAAACTCGTCCAGCAGTCTGTATTAAATTTACTTAAACATATAACAAACGGCTTGGAAATCTTAAAATCAAGATTCCCAAGCCGTTTTACTTATTTCTTAAGGGGTTTTGTCCCAGCCCCTTTTTTTATTTAAGTTTCCTACAAAAGGTTTCAAGATGAAAAGAATGGAGTGATACTTTATAATAGGTGGATGAGGTGAAGAAAGCATATGTTGAGATGGATACAGCGCAGTGAGGTTTATATTAGTATGGCCATCGGCTTTTTCTTTATATTACTCGGTATCTTTATACTGTTTAATATCGATTTACTTCATAATGATGCTTTCGAGTCATTAGAAGATCCAGAAATCGAATCGGTCATTGATTTATTAAACACATTCTTTTTAGAAGTTTTATTTATTTTATCGAATTTATTAGGTCCTGCGCCATTTCCACTTATTGGGGCAATTGTACTTATAATGTTTGGACTCGGCATGATGAAAATTGCTCAAGTGATACTTCATACAACGAAACATGATCGTGCATTGAGTATATTTTTTATGATATTATCGACGCTTTTATTTACAGCGATTATAGTATTAATGTTTCAAGTGTACAGATGGTTTGCGTTATTTTTCGCTTTAGCCTTTTTAGTTAACATGCTCTATTACATATACAAAGGACACTTTGATCCCAGACACAGAAAAGAACAATATATGATTATATTATTCTTCTATGGACTTGCTTATTTTTTAACACAAGTCGCTGTATATGATAATTTTGAGGGTAGTTTAACACCTATAGATGTACTCAGCTTCAATATATTTTTTGGTCTATTCTGGTTACTGGCTTTTAGTGCTTTATGGGTAGGGGTATTTTTGAGAACGAGTTTAGATGATTCTGAATTACAAGAATTTAATCCAGAAGATGATTCTAAAATTTCAAGAAGGGCTAAGCGCTCGAAACGAATAAACCCGAATGAATATTTTAAGTTCTCGAGTGAGCTATATGATTTTAGGAATAGAGTTTTAAACGGAGTTATTCGATTCTTTGAAGTGGGTATACCGAGTTGGTTGCGTGCAAATCATATTGAGCTTGCTTTAGGTTTAGTAGCGTTTTTAATCATTTTAATAGAGTTTAATAATCGACACGGTGTGATTACAGAAGGTTATTTTAGGTTAGATAACATGAACTATTTATATCAATGGATTAACTTGGCGTTCATATTATTAATCGCATTACTTTACCTTCTAGTAACAGTCTTAAATATGATACAGAAACGCTTTTATGTAAGGCAGATGATATTAATCACTATCCTGTGGCTTGTTGTGACAGTCAACTTATTTATAACGGTGATGATGGACGTCGAGTTAAGTTTATTTATCTTACCATTTAACGTATTGTTAGTTGTACTCACAACCCCGTTACTTATTATCAGTATATTTAAAGAATTTGAACCACTGGGAGATGATCGCAATGAAAGAAATTGAATTTCATGAATATAGTGGACGTGTGGACGACCCGGATGTGAAGGAACGTTTACATCAAGTGATTGAACCGTGGAAAAAATATTCACCTGGGGTGGTTTCTTTAATTGGTTTTTGTTCTGATGAAGGTGTGAAAAGAAATAAGGGTAGGACAGGGCAACGGCTAGGACCGGTTCATGTGAAAAACAAACTCGCACCGCTGAACTACACTAAACAAATATTCGAGTATGGTAACATTCTTGCGGATGATGATTTAGAAGGTTCGCAAGATTGTCTTGGCACTCATGTTGCACGTGTCCTAGAAGCAGAACAATTCCCAATTATAATCGGTGGCGGACATGAAACACTCTACGGTCATTATTTAGGTGTTCGCGAACATTTTAAAGAACAAAAGATTGCGATTGTGAACTTTGATGCGCATTTCGATTTAAGGAAAGAATCGCCTTCAAGTGGCACGATGTTTCACCAAATACTCTCGCAAGATGATAACATTGATTACTATGTATTTGGTATTGAACCTGCGAACAACACGGAAACACTGTTTGATACTGCGCGTGAGTACAATGTTAATTATGTAACGATGGATGATATGCGTGAAAGTGGAATGAAGAAGTTTACTGATATATTAAGGCAACTATCGAATTATGACATCGTCATGGGAACATTATGCATGGATTCGATGCAGCAGGCAGCTGCTCCTGGTACGAGTGCGCCAAGCCCGAATGGTTTTATGCCATTAGAAATGAACCAAATGGTACGCGCACTTGGCCGGTTAGAAAACTTAGTAAGTTTCGATGTGAGCGAAGTCAATCCTGAACTTGATATTGATGAGCGTACATCTAATTTAGCAGCAAGTTTAATATATAAAATGATAGAAGAAAGAGGTATCGATGGAACGCGTACAGATTAAAAAAGGTTTAGAGAACAAGTACTTTAAAGGACAAGCGCATATAGAATATGGAGATTTATCGGATGATGTATTTTTAAAGAATGGTCAACTGATTTCCCTTGAAAGTCATTATGGTGAGTATATTGCAACTGCGATGTTAACGATGGAAAGTAAAGCACATGGTTGGATTTTATCTAAAGATAAAGAAGATGTTATAGATAAAAACTTCATCACAGATAAAATTGAATTGGCTATTGATAATCGCGCACCGCTTTTTAATGAAGTGGGTACAGATGTCTTTAGATTATTTAATGAAATCGGAGATGGACTAGGTGGTTTAATGATTGATTACTATGCCAATCACCTGTTTGTAACTTATAATACCCAAGCATTACACGAGTATCACGATGCAATTACTCAGACTTTAATCGTTCAATTACAACCGAATTCGATTACAGAACAAACGCGTTTTGTAGAGGACGGAAAACTAGTTGTAGAAAATGCATCTGTATACGGTAAGGTGACTTTTCCTATTGTAGTGGAAGAAAGTGGTGTAAAATACTCAGTTCATCTTAATGATGGACCAATGACACGATTTTTCATCGATCAGCGTGAGACACGCAAAAAATTGAGCCGTATGAATAAGCCGGGTGGACAAATGCTAAATCTATTTGCATATAGTGGCACATTCTCAGTAGCAGCTGCTAAAAGTGGCATGATGACAACGAGTGTAGATATAGCAAAGCGAACGATTGAGCTAATTGAAGACAACTTTAAATTGAATGAAATCGACAGTGACCGTCATAATGTGCACGTGATGGATACGTTTGAATATTTAAACTATGCACAGCGTAAAGAGCTAAAATATGACATAATATTAATAGATCCACCATCATTTGCACGCAATAAAAACAAAGTGTTCAAAGTAGATCGGGATTATGGCAAATTAATCGCTCAGTCAGTGCCTTTGCTTAAGAAAAACGGTGAACTAATCTTGAGTCAAAACTCAGAAACGTTTACTTTAAATCAGTTCAAGGCGCAGATAGATAATACATTAAAAAAATTAGGTTATCAATATACTTTAATAGATGTCAAAGGATTACCCAAAGACTTCAAAGTCTCAAGTGGATATAAAAATGGGAAGTATTTAAAGGTCGTAACCATAACTATCAATGGTTAAAATCACCATATAAAGGGTAATTGGTTATGTATATACTGCTAAAAGGAGAATGATTATGGGACACGAACTAACGATAAGCCAAATTAATTCAAAAGAGCAAGAAGCACGTCAGCTTGTGAAGAAGAAATCACTCTATTCATCCGCTGCTGCAATATTACCAATTCCATTTTTAGATATTGGTACCGATATGAAATTGATGAGAGATATGTCTTCCAACGTAGAGGAAATTTTTGGTTTAGAACATGAGGAAGTAAATTCGACAGTAGACGATCAAAAAGAGAGACTTCTAGTGATGGGGACTTCATTTTTAAGTGAATTCATCGGTAACCGTATGATTCGTTTTATGGGACGACGTATTGTGAAACGTGGATTTCTCTTTCGTTTAATTCCTTTCTTTGGCAAGATAATTAGCGGTGTAATCAGTTATTACGTGATGAAACGTTTAGGTAATGTTCATGTAAATCGCTGTGTAAGAATTGCTAAAGGTGAAATTTAAAAGATATAGGAAACAGGTAATGTAAAACTCGAGGAGCAAGGGGTGGAGTGAATGGAAAAAGCTTTTTTTATAACTGATGAAACTGGAATTCATGCAAGGCCCGCAACATTACTTGTTCAAGCAGCATCAAAGTATGATTCAGACTTGCAGCTTGAATACAATAAGAAACGCGTGAACCTTAAATCTATTATGGGTGTTATGTCTCTAGGCGTTGGTCAAAATTCTGAAGTCGTTATTATTGCTGAAGGTAATGATGCGGCAGATGCAATTGATGGAATTGAAAAAACACTTAAAGAGGAAGGATTAATCGGATGACTCGAATGACGATTGATGGACATGGAATTTCTAGTGGCTTGGCAATAGCAACAGCACGTGTGTTTCCTTCACAACAATCGAGATTTGATAAACGGTTAAATATAGAAGCGGTCGATCAACGAATCGAGCGCTTTCAATTTGCCTTACAGCAGACCAAAATCGATGTGATGAAGATACGCAACTATACCGAGGATCAAATAAATGTGTCACAAGCAACAATCTTTGACAGCTACTTACTATTTTTAGATGATAAAGATTTTGTCAATATTATTGTTAAAGGTATAGAAAGAGGACACGATCCAATTGAAGTTATCAATACATTTCGTTTGCAAGCTAGAGCAGACTTATCAAAGATGAATGAGTATTTTAAAGGTAGACAGTCAGATGTTGATGATGTTCTATTTCGAATTGTTAACCATATGCTAGGTGAGACAACATTTGATTTAACAGAAATTAATGATGAAATAGTTATAGTTCTTGAAGAGCTGTCACCTTCAATTATGGCAATTTTACATCCGCGTTATGTCAAAGGGATTATCGTCAAAAACGGCAGTCGATTTTCTCATGCAACAATGCTTGCCGAATCACTGGGTATACCTATTATCCGAATAGATAATGATGAAAAAGAAATAGTAAACAATGAAGATATTATCATTATGGATGCAGATGAAGACATTATTATATTACGTCCTGAAGCTGATGATTTAAAAGCTTATGAAGAACGTAGAAAAAAGCTGCAAGCAAGAGAGCAAGAACTGGCCGGACTTAAAGATCAGTCGACGGTTACACATGATGGTGTAGATATACAGTTGATGATGAACGTGAATGTCAAAAACCATATCAAGATTTTGAATTCAAGTGGCGCTGAAGGAATAGGGCTCGTGCGTACCGAACTATTGTTTAATACGAACCAAGCCATTCCAAGTGAAGAAGAGCAATATAATTTATATAAGTCCATTTTGAAATCTACCGATCAGTCTGTAACTATTCGCATTTTTGATTTCGGTGGTGATAAATGGTCAATTCTTGATGGTCAGGTTGAAGCTAACCCGTTTATGGGCACACGTGGTATACGGTACTTGTTCGAACATATCGACGTACTCACGACACAACTTCGTGCCTTAATTCGAGCAAGTAAATACGGAAATTTATCGATATTGTTTCCTTTTGTCACAACAGTTGATGAGTTAAAAGATTTACAACGTATTATTGAGAATATTGAGCATGAACTTGAGTATGATAATATTAAATTAAGTGAAGATACTTCTATCGGTGTGATGATTGAAACACCAGGTGCTGCAATGATGACCGAAAAATTTTCGCATCACTGTGATTTCCTGGCGCTCGGAACGAACGATTTAGTCCAATATATGTTTGCTGCAGACCGTGGAAACGACAATGTTTCAAAGTATTATGATAAGACCCATCCCGCAGTCTTAAAGATTATTCGTGAAGCGATTAAAGGTGCGGATATAGCTGGAAAACCAGTTACTGTTTGTGGTGACATTGCAAGTGACAGACTGATGATACCTTTGTTAATTGGTCTCGGCGTACGTACTTTATCGGTAGAACCTCAATATATCTTAAAGATGCGTGCAATGATTAAAGAAATGTCCGTCACATCACTTGAGAAACTCGTAGACCAGGCAATTCTTGCAGACAGTGGCGAACAAGTAGCGTTATTAGTTAATGATTATTTACGTTATTTATAATCATGTATAAGTTGAATGGCAGTGTGGAGGTTAACATGGAAAATCAAGTTACTAAAGTAATGAATCATCTCGATAAAAACAAACTCGAACCAGATGAATTATTTTTAAGTTTGGGTAATCCTAAAATTAAAGCAGAAGTGACTCAGTTTAAGAAACCGAGATACTTTAAAGAAGATATTATGAAACAAATAACTAGATTTAAAAGTAAAACTGGCGTACTTCCTGAATGGGTGCGTATAGACGTCGTAACAAGACGAGAAAAGATTTTATATGATGACTTAAAAACTGAGATGGAATCAATAAGAAGAAATTACATTCCGTTTGGGATTTCTATAGACAATACAGCGACGATGACGTTCTTGCCAGAAGAAATAAATGCAAATGCTTTTTTAAAACCAACGGGTGAAAAAAGCTTCGTTGAATTATCAGAATCTAATATCAATGCATATCTAAAGCGTACAAAAAAATCAAAGCGTGCGTTTAGACATCGTTTATTTTATGGTAAGACCGTCGAAAAGTTTACGACAACTGGATTTTTTATTGAAGGAGAAGAAGTCTTCCAACTGGAAGGTGAGGGGATGGACCGAGGTCTTCGTAGAGTTAAAAACATTCATGAAGAATTAGACCGCCTCATTACAACAAGCACAGAATTTTTAGCGTCTGAAATCAAAGATAATGGTAAATTTGTTTATGGTTATTTCTCACATTTTGATCGTGAGATTAACTTCTATAATAACTTGCGTCATGCATCGTCCACGTATGCAATGATAGAAGGTTTAAAATATCTTGATCGTTCAGTTGCAGTTGCCAGAAAACCGATTAATTATTTAATTAAGAATAAACTAATCAAAAGTGATAATGATACTTATTTTGTATTTGATGATACAAATGATATGAATGAAATTAAGCTTGGGCAAAATGCTGCTTTTATTCTTGCCTTGACTGAATATTTAACAGTTGAAGATGCGAAGCAATACTTAACGGTCGCACAAAAATTAGCAAATGGTATATTGCATATGATTGATTTTGATAAGTTAGAGACGACGCATGTTCTGCATTATCCAAGTCTCGCTGTGAAGCAAAAATACCGCATTATCTACTATGATGGTGAAGCTGCGCTCGCACTCTTAAGGTTATATCAGATAGACGGCGACGAGAAATGGTTAAACGCAGTAAAGAAACTATTTGAAATGTTCATTGAGAAAGATTATTGGAAACATCATGATCATTGGTTGGGTTATTGTACAAATGAGTTGGTAAAAGTAAGTCCAGATGCAAAATACATTGAGTTTGGCTTAAAAAATGCGAGTGGTCATTTGGAGTTTATTTACAATCGAGAGACTACATTCCCAACGTTTCTTGAGTTATTAATGTCTACTTATTATTTGGTAGGCACTGCAAAAGATAATGGTTTCGATGACTTAATCGACATAAATATAGATGTTGAACGTTTAGAAGAAGTCATTCATAGACGTGCAGATTATGAGCGCATCGGTTATTTTTATCCGGAAGTTGCGATGTTCTTTAAAAATCCAGAGCGTATATTAGGTTCGTTCTTTATAAAACATCATGGCTACCGAGTGCGTATTGATGATGTTGAACACTACGTATCAGGTCTTGTGCATTATCAGAAAGTATTTAAAGATAAAAAGAAATAATATATTTGTCGTATGTCAGTGTCCTAACAGGGTACTGACTTTTTTTATTTGGTGTTGATATCTGGCTTTCATTACTATAAACTTGCCGTTATCAAGAAAAATTTAATAGAGGTGCAACGATGTCAGCGAATAAGAATATGGAACGTCAAGAACTTAAGAATACAATGTCCAAAAATTTTGTATGGGCAGTAGCATTTGGTTCATCAGTCGGGTGGGGTGCATTTATCTTGCCGGGAGACTGGTTAACATCTTCTGGAACATTAGGTGCGACACTCGGTATTATCATCGGTGGTTTGTTAATGCTTATCATCGCTGTTGCTTACGGTGCGCTGACACAGAAATTTCCAGTTTCAGGTGGAGAGTTTGCTTTTATCTATCAATCCTTTGGGAAATATACGAGTTTTATTGCGTCATGGTTTTTAGTACTGGGTTACATATGTATTGTCGCATTGAATGCGAGCGCATTTAGTTTACTGTTTAAGTTTGTAGCTCCAAGTTTCTTAGAAGTTGGATATCTTTACACAATAGCAGGTTGGGATGTCTATATTATGGAAGTCATCCTGTCTACTTTAATATTAGTAGTATTTGCATTTATTAGTATTCGTGGATCAGGTCTATCCGGCGCACTGCAATTCTATTTTTGTGTGTTTATGGCACTCGTCGTTGGCGGATTGTTCCTAACGTCATTCTTTGTTGGTGATTTCTCATTTGAGAACACGCAGCCTTTGTTTAACGAAGAGGTTGGAATGCTGACGTCAATCATTTTAATCGTTGCGATTGCACCATGGATGTATGTTGGTTTTGATAGCATTCCACAAGCAGCAGAAGAATTTAAATTTGATGCGCGTTATACATTTAGATTGATTGTCTTTGGTATTATTGCCTCTATCATTACGTATGTTGCAATGATTCTATTAACATCATGGATTTACCCGGATCAAAATGCAATTGATGGTGCGACATGGGTCACGGGCTCTGTCGTCTTAGAATCAATGGGTGCGACTGGTCTGCTCATGCTTGCTATCGCAATCTCTTTTGGCATCTTTACCGGTTTAAATGGATTCTTTTTATCATCGTCAAGGTTAACATTTGCACTGGGCCGTGCTAATTTCATACCAAAAGTATTCTCAAAGTTACACCCAAGGTTCGACACACCATATATCGCAGTCATTTTTGTATTAATTGTTTGTTTAGCTGCCCCCTGGCTTGGACGGACTGCACTTTCTTGGATTGTTGATATGTCCTCAGTCGGTGTGTCAATTGCTTTTTTTGTGACAAGTCTGGTGTCTGTAAAGTTCTTTAGCCAGCGTGAAAATAAAAATAATGTATACGTCATATTCGGTGCGCTTGGAGCAGTAATATCACTGGTATTCTTGGCTTTACTATTGATTCCAGCATCACCGGCAGCACTCACAATGCCTTCGTATATTGCTTTACTTGCTTGGGCAGTGTTAGGTGTATTATTCTTTATTTATCAATTTAAGACTTTGAACAGCCTTACAAAGCGTGAATTAGATTTCTTAATACTTAAGATAAAACCTAGAGTAAAATAAAAAAGACCCAATTCGGGTCTTTTTCTATTTATCATTTATTCTCATAATCATCGGTAAAATCATCGGGCGACGTGCTGTTTTATCGAATAGGAATTGGCTCAGCTCATCAATTATTAGCTGCTTCACTTGATACCACTCGATATGAGGATCAGTTGCAAGTAGCTTATTGATATCTGTTTTAATCTTCTTCTCAGCACTGCGGATCAAACCGTATGATTCTCTCATATAAACGAATCCGCGTGAGATTAAATCTGGACCTGAGAGTAATTGTTGTTTTTCGAAATCAATTGATACTGCAACGATCGCAAGTCCTTCTTCTGATAAAACTTTACGATCACGAAGCACAATGTTACCAATGTCTCCAATCCCACTGCCGTCAACAAAGACGGTTCCGGACTGAACTTTATGACTCTTTCTTGCACTTTCTTTACTTACCGCGACAACGTCTCCATTTTCACATAAGAATACATTCTCTTCTGGAATGTCAGTAGACACACCTAATTCTTTATGGAGATACAGCATGCGATATTCACCATGAATTGGCATGAAGTATTTCGGGCGAATTAAACGCAGCATTAATTTCTGTTCTTCTTGCGAACCATGTCCTGATGTATGGATGTTAGATAACTTCCCATGAATGACATCAGCACCGGCTTTGTATAAAGCATTAATTGTACGATTCACACTTAGCGTGTTACCCGGGATTGGTGATGAACTAAACACCACTGTATCTTTAGGAATAATACTAATTTGTTTATGTGTACCGTTCGCAATTCGAGAAAGGGCAGCCATTGGCTCACCTTGTGATCCTGTACATAAAATTAATACTTTATGTTTCTCGTGTTTATTAATTTGGCGTGGTTCTATAAATGATTCAGGTGGTGCTTTAATATAACCGAGTTCAACACCGAGTTTAATGTTGTTCTCCATGCTGCGGCCGAACACACAAATTTTACGATCAAGTTTAATCGCAGCTTCAATTGCTTGTTGGACCCGATATATATTTGAAGCAAATGTAGCAAATATAATACGGCCTTCACATTTACGGAATATATCTTCAACGTTTTGCCCGACAGCACGTTCGCTAATTGTAAAGTTAGGCACAGTTGCGTTTGTAGAATCTGATAACAATAGCAGTACGCCTTCTTCACCGTAAGAAGCCATTTTTGCTAAGTTTGCAGGCTCCCCAACAGGTGTAAAGTCAAACTTAAAATCGCCAGTATGCACAATATTACCTTCCGGTGTTCTAATAACAACACCATAGGCTTCAGGAATAGAGTGTGTGACTAGGAAAAACTCTACTGATAAATTACCAAACTCGAGTATCGTGCTTTCGTTGATTTCATTAAGTGTCGTAGAGCGTAGTAATCTGTGTTCGTCTAACTTATTACGTATTAAACCAAGTGCAAGTGGACCTGAATAAATCGGCACTTGAATCTGTTTTAGTAAAAACGGAATACCACCGATATGGTCTTCGTGACCATGTGTAACGATGAGTGCTTTTATTCGGTCTTGGTTTTCAATAAAGTAGGTATAGTCAGGTATGACGTAGTCTACGCCAAGTTGATCGTCGGAAGGGAATTTAACCCCGGCATCAATTATTATAATTTCATCTTTATATTCAATCGCATAGGTGTTCTTACCAATTTCCCCAAGTCCCCCAAGGGCGAAGACACCTACTTCATGTTGTTCGAGAGTCATTATACTTGCTCGACTTTAAAATCAGGATTATTCTCTTTTTCGTACTCGAGATGGTCGGGACTTAAAACCTGTACAAATTCGATGTTATAATCGTCGTTCTTTAATGCTTTTCTAACTTCTGTTTCGCTTTCTGCTTCGAAATAACGTGCGCGTGTCGTTTCACGAATAATGCGCTTGTCTTGTTCTTCTTGAAAAAATACCTTAAATATTACCATAATTGTTCTCCTTGTCTGTTCATAAAAAAAGTGCCTTGCACTGTGCACTTTTAGAATTATCTGTTAATAACATATCAACTTCATTTTACATGATTCTTCATTATATTAAAAGAAAATCATGACTCATGGGGTGTTGCACCGAGCTTGGGATCCATTGGGAAGTCTTCATCAATGTGATCGTAAAACATCACACCATCTAAGTGATCAATTTCATGTTGTAAAACTATAGCTAGTGAACCGCCTGCTTTAACTTCAATTGTCTCACCGTCAATATTTTGTGCTTCGACTTTAATGCGTTTATAACGATGCACAATACCTTCGATATCTTCATCTACACTTAAACAACCTTCGCCGCCTGGTAAGTATGTTAAAGCTACAGAATGGCTTTTTATCTTAGGGTTAATCAACATGTAATCGTGAATAATTTCTCCGTCATCGTCTAATATCAGTATTGCTGTCATTCTTTTATCGATTCCAACCTGAGGTGCAGCAAGTCCCACACCAGGACGCAATTTATATTTTTCACGTGTTTCTTCTGTTTGAGAATTATATAAATACTCTCGCATTGCTTTTAATTGTGATTTTGTTTCCTTATCTATTACTTCAACAGTTTTGACCTTCTTGCGAAGTATCGGATCCCCATCACGTACAATATCTTCCATCGTTATCATCAGTTACACCTCTTATACTTACTATGAGATTACATTATAGCAAAAACTAGTGTATATTAATATTGAAACTAAACAGTTGGAGGAAATTATGAAGAAAATTGTACTTTTAATCTCATTAATGACAGTAATCCTTGTAGGATGTGGCGATAACAAGGAAGAATACCGCGCATTTTATACAGCCCTTGAAACACCGATTAATATAGAATCAGAAATCCAAGAAATTTCCACGCAATATGATGCGTTAGAAACAGAAAAAAGCGACTA
>JBGYPO010000016.1:0-2925 GCA_041838435.1 Aliicoccus sp.
AGATTACACATAATTAACATAGAAAAAATGCACTTGACTCCTAGGGGAGCGCGTCTGCGTGAGACTACAGGCTCACGCGACGCCCCAGGAAAGCAAGTGCATTTTTTATTTAGGAACTGGACTTATGTCCCAGCCCCTTTTATCGGTTTAACCATTATTAAATTATCTATACACCATTCCGCCATCAGTTAGGATGGATTGTCCTGTAATATAGTTCGCGTCTTCTGAAGCCAGGAACGAAACAAGGTTCGCTACGTCTTCAGGGACCTGCGGACGGCCGAGTGAAATTGAACTTGAATACTGCTCTAAAGCCTCGCCTTTCTTCGTACCAAGCACATCCATGAACTTCTCGTCAAGACGCTCCCACATACCAGTTGTCGCGATGCCCGGGCAGTATGCATTGACCGTGATTTTGTCGCGTGCAAGTTCTTTTGAAGCAACCTGCGTCAACCCGCGGACAGCGAACTTCGATGCACTGTACGTTGCCAGGAAGTCGAACCCTTCATGACCGGCAATACTCGCAGCATTGATAATTGTACCGCCGTGACCCTGCTTTCTCATCTGACGCGATGCTGCCTGGATGCCAAACAGTACGCCTTTAACGTTAACATCCATTACAAAGTCAAAGTTGTCCGGATTAATTTTATCCATTTCTTCAACTTCACCTTCGACACCGGCGTTGTTGATATAGACATCTAATTTACCAAACTCTTTCACTGCATGCTCCACGAGCTTGGTATGATCTTCCTGCTTCGTTACGTCCGCAACGAGTGATGATACTTGATAATCTTTTCCCCTTAACTCTTCATAAGTCGAATTAAGTGCATCTTCATTTACATCTGTTAAGACGACTTTATAACCTTCTGATAATAATCGCTCAGCAATACCTTTACCTAAACCTTGAGCGGAGCCTGTTACAACTGCGACTCTATCTAATGCCATTATAAATACACCTTCCATTTCCGTTAGGATTTATATAAATAATTTACCCGAACGTATGGATTGTAATGATTTATGTATTTTATTCATACTTAGGAATGATATGTGAAATTATTATCGTTGTTTCTTTTTATCTCTACCATTCATAACTGCCATAATAAACCCGATTAACAGACCCATCCCAAGACCGGTAAAGACGCCGTAGGGGATGTTTTCCCAAAGCAGTACACCGACAAATACGCCAGCAACTGAACCTATAACAACACCTGCAATTAAAGTTACATAATCAAAATCTTTAAACACACTTATTCCTCCTGATTATCGCTCGATACTCTCTTAAACAGTTTACGTGAACGCATGCGCACAATCAATTAACACATCATTCAGGTTTTTGTATCACTTAATCAGTAGACAGTATAAAATGAAGATTAAGGAAAGGTTGATAAAAATGAAACGATTGGTATTCGGATTACTTATTGTCACCGGACTCATGTTAACAGCAAATGTTTCTGCAGATGAAGATGTAGACTATTTAATAGAAGAAATTGAACGTTTGGAAGCATTGATTGAGGAGCTTCAAGACCGTGTGGATGCGCTCGAAGGCATCAAGAACACGGATGAAACACTCGGTAATCTTGAAGACCCATATGAGGCGAATGATATCGTTGAAATTACAACGCGTACGATGGATTTTGACGCTATGGAGCGCATCGATTTTGAAGGTACAGCAACGTTACAAATTGATGATATCCGACCATTTTATTATGCTGAAACACCTGAAGGATACTCATGGTCCCTTGTTGAATTTACATTTGAATGGACTGACTCCTTAGACCCCAACACTATTTTTATTGATGCGGGTCATTTCAGGGTACAGACTGATGAAGACACAGTCACTGAACAATTTATTGATAGCGACGGACATGACGAAATGTTTAGCGACGCATTTTTATCTGTGGGTGAACGTGTAGAAGATTCGCTTGTACTGTTAACACCAATTGATGAACCCTATTACATCCGCTTCGGTGATGATGTCTATTTTGATGTCGTTTACATTGAAGTCGGCGCAGGAGAGTAATTTAATTTACATTAAACTAATATGAGGTGTCTCACATGAAAAAATATCTATTTATATTGCTGCTGTTTACCGGACTTGTTATATCACCGTCTGTTTTTGGTGACGAGGACGTAGAAGATTTAAAGAAATTAGCGGAGCAATTGCAAGATATTAAAAACCTACCCACTCAAGTCACTATACCTATGCAAATCGTGAGTGAAGATGACGATGAAGATGACGACGATGGATCAAAAGGTTCACGTTCAAACCCTTATACAATGGACGAAACAGCAACAATCAGCATGACAACCGGTATTTATGGCAACAAATTTGATGATAAGAAATACGACAGTTTAAAAGAATATCTTATCGAAGGACGAACGGTTACCTTTGAAGGATCGGCTACAATCGAAATTACAGAGGTACTGCGTGGTGAAGATGTTGTTGATTTTATAACAGATGAACCTTATGAATATCTCACAGATCCGCTTGAAGGATATGAGTGGGCACTGATTTCTTTCTCATTTGACTGGTTGGAGTCGGATGACAAAAGACCTCAGTCAATCAGTAGACATGAATTTGTAATTTATGAAATGGACGGCACCCTTGTCGATAATATCGCATATTTTTTATATTATGATGACGTGTTTAAACTTGAATATTTTGAAGTCGGCGATAACCTTAGTGAGACGGTTATAAAACTGGTACCGAGAGATGAACCGTTTTTACTTAGCTTTGGCGGTGATATTGTTTATGAGAAGGTTTATTTTGAATTAGAGTAAGGGATGGATAAGAATGGATGCATTTACTAATGATGATTGCGAACTTTGTCATATCGCATTAAATGAAGATCAGGAAATTGTGTTTGAGAATGATAACTGCTATTTCTTGCGGCTAAAACAGTCGAACGATAAGGGACAGGTGCTCTC
>JBGYPO010000017.1:0-6425 GCA_041838435.1 Aliicoccus sp.
CGTGGTGCACGCGAAACCACTCGCCACGTGCACCAACACAGTATTTTCGGTCGTGGTGCACGCGAAACCACTCGCCACGTGCACCAGCACAGTATTTCAGGTCGTGGTGCACGCGAAACCACTCGCCACGTGCACCAGCATAGTATTTCAGGTCGTGGTGCACGCGAAACCACTCGCCACGTGCACCAGCACAGAATTTTCGGTCGTGGTGCACGCGAAACCGCTCGCCACGTGCACCAGCACAGAATTTTCGGTCGTGGTGCACGCGAAACCACTCGCCACGTGCACCAGCACAGTATTTTCGGTCGTGGTGCACGCGAAACCGCACGCCGTGTGCGTCAGCCAGTAAAATCCCGAGTTGCCTGCACACTTCACTCGACCACAATTCATAACACTCAATAAAAAGCTAAAAACTATCTTACAAATTACACAATATCCATTCCAAAATCCTTCAAAGATCTCACAACTTTACTGATTGGCAGACCAACAACATTTAAATAGTCACCTTTAATGTGTTTTACAAATAGTGCACCTTTTTCCTGAATACCGTACCCACCAGCTTTGTCATATGGTTCATCGGTTTCGACGTATGCTTCAATCTCCTCATCAGTTAACTTATAGAACGCTACATTTGTTTTAACAAGTTGTGTTTCCCACTTATCGACTGTTCTCAAAGTGTATGCAGTGATTACTGTGTGGGTCTCATTACTCAAGCGCTGTAACATGTATCGAGCTTCGTCTTTTGTCGTCGGTTTTTCTAAAATAGATCCGCTCATCGTGACAATCGTATCGCTTGTTAATAAAATTTCATCTTCCTCGATTGTGATTGCTTGACTTTTTAATTCCGATAACATTTGAGCACGTTCATATGGTATACTATTTGTAATTTGAGACTCATCAACCTGACTCTGTCTCAGTGTAAATGGTATCTGGAAATGCTCTAATATTTGAGCGCGGCGTGGGGATTTTGAGCCTAATATTAATTTCATAAAATATCTCCTATCTGCTTTAATTTACAAGTTATTATTGCTAAACTAGCTTGTACAGTTATCATTGATGATTCTACTACATATTATGTCTGAAAGAAATACGGAGGCACTCACATGAAAGTTGAATTAACAAAAGTACGTATAAAAGATGGTAAAGGTGACAGAGTTGAGGATTGGTTTGAATATATCAACGAAACGCGCGATGATGTTGCTTTAACGTTTGCCGGTGATAGAGTCTATGTCGAATCAATGTTTAGAATAACAGAAGAAGAAAGTGACTTCATCTTTTGGTACACACTTGCAGCAGATGATGAAGATGATGTTAAATTTGATGAAGCTAAAGTAGATAAAATTCACCTCCAATTTTGGGATGAATGTATCGATAAGAAATATAGAGCACGCAATTATAATGCGGATGTGTCACTTTTTTCTCACCCGATAAATAGATTTTTAAGAAAAGACAGTGAATAACTAACCGTTTGAATAAGGAGACGTTACTGTGGATCTAGAAAAACTCGAATATGATTTTCCATTAGTCACTAAACTTAAAAACCAAGAACCGATATTTTTCGAAAATCCAACTTATACTGAGTTTGAACTCGAAAAAGACGAGATGCAGCTCTCTTTATTAGATATTAGAAAAGCAATAGCACGGCTTAAGCGCTTTGAGCCGTTTTTAATTGATGCCTTTGAAGATACTGAAGCGACTAAAGGTATAATTGAATCACCAATTGTACGTATTCCAACGATGAAAGATACTTTAGAGGATATGTACAACGTAGAAATAAATAACAGTGTGTATTTAAAACTTGATAACTTACTGCCTATCTCAGGATCAGTTAAAGCACGTGGTGGTATTTATAATGTGCTTAAAATTGCAGAGGATGTTGCACGTGAGGAGTTAATATTAGAAGATGACTCAGATTATTCTCAATTTCTAGAAGGTCATTTTACCGAGGTCTTTAACCAGTACCGTTTGATTTGTGGTTCGACTGGGAACCTCGGTTTGTCTGTGGGTATAATCGGACAAAAGCTCGGCTTTCAAACAGAAATTCATATGTCATCTGATGCTGAAGAATGGAAAAAGAAAAAGCTAAGAGACATTGGCGTGACGGTGATTGAACATGATGCTGATTACTCTCAAGCAGTGAGATATGCGCGATTAGAAGCACTGAAGTCTAAACGTGCACATTTTGTTGATGATGAAAATTCAAAAACATTGTTCCTTGGATATGCTGTTGCAGCACTTAGATTGAAAGAGCAGCTGGACCATGCACGTATCGATGTGAATAAGGATTATCCATTATACGTATATATACCATGTGGTGTAGGTAGTGCACCAGGTGGAATTGCATTTGGTCTCAAGCATATGTTTGGGGACGGCGTACATCCTATTTTTGTAGAACCAGTAAGTGCGCCAAGTTTTACTCTCGGGGCGATAACTAAAAAGCATGATGCGATATCAGTTTACGACATCGGCCTTGATTGTGAAACATCAGCGGATGGCTTAGCTGTTGGACGTCCATCCAAATTTGTGAGTAAGATGATGGGCAATCAAGTATATGGATATATGACTATTCCTGATGAAGATATGTTTAAATTATTAAAACAGTTACGAGACACAGAAGGGTTTAAAATCGAACCTTCAGCGGCAGCCGGACTGATTGGGCCTGCTATGCTAAGTAAAACAGGTTCAGTAAGAGAAACTGCCACTCATCTCGTCTGGCTGACAGGTGGTAGTTCAGTTCCGACAGATGTATGGAGTGAGTACTACGATAAGGGAAATGTATAAATGAGTCGGACCATTTTGGTCCGTTTTTTTATTTTGATATAATTGCGAGAGGGAGTGGGTGAGTCATATGGATAGGTATCAATTCAAGAAAGAAGTTATTGAATATGCGAAATCAATTGGTATTGATGCCATCGGATTTACGCATGCACAACCGTTTAATGATTTTAAAGTAAAATTAATTGAACATTACAAACAACAGCGACAAAGTGGTTTTGAAACAGGTACAATTGAGGAGCGGACAGAACCAATTCGCAGCTTACCGTCTGCAAAAAGTATCATCGCTATAGCAGTTGGATATCCAAACAAACTGCCTAACGCACCAAAAAGTAAGCCTGGTGCGCGGCGCGGTATGTTTGCACGTGCATCTTGGGGTATGGATTATCATAAATTATTGCGAGTGCGCTTAGATAAACTAGAAGCTTTTATTAAAAGCCATCTACCTGATGTTGAGATGAAAAGCATGGTGGATACTGGTGTTTTATCTGATAGGGAAGTCGCAAGGCGCAGCGGGCTTGGTTACATAGGTAAAAACTGTTTTGTTATCAATCCTAATTTAGGTACATTTCATTATTTAGGTGAGATGCTGACTTCATTCCCGTTTCCGCCGGATGAAGAACTCATTGATTCATGTGGTGACTGTAATATTTGTGTAGATCGCTGCCCAACCTCAGCACTTCTTGGTGATGGCGATATTGATGCGACACGTTGTTTATCTTTCGTATCACAAACAAAAGGTTTTCTTAGTCCTGAGTTTAAAAAGAAGCTTGGCAATCGTTTATACGGTTGTGACACATGCCAGCAAGTATGTCCGCGTAACAAAGGGATTAATATTACGCATCATGAAGATATCGTCCTTGAACCGGAAATATTAAAGCCGGAGTTAACAGGGCTCTTAGAAATATCAAATAGAGATTTTAAAGAAACATATAGTCATTTATCTGGTGTGTGGCGTGGTAAAAAACCAATACAGAGGAATGCAATTATTGCACTCGCACATTTTAAAGAAAAAAGTGCGGTTGATGTATTGAAACGCGTCGCAGAAAACGATCCACGGCCAGTCATTAAAGGTACTGCGTACTATGCAATCGGTCAAATTTTAGGTGATGAGAGCCTAGAATATATACAAGAGCGCTATGAAGTCGAGACTGATCCAGAGATAAGACAAGAAATGTTAGAAGGCATTCAAGAGTAAAGAGAGGAACATATATGCCAAACCATATCGTATTATATCAACCAGAGATTCCTTGGAATACTGGGAATATCGGCAGAAGCTGCCTTGCGGCGAATGCAACACTTCATTTGATTCATCCACTGGGATTTAAAATCGATGAAAAGGGAATTAAGCGTGCGGGTTTAGATTACTGGCACAAAGTTAATGTCGTTGAACATGAAAATGTGGATAAGTTTTTTGAGAGTACTAGGGATACCGGGCAATATTATTTATTGACTCGCTTTGGCACTAAGGTGCACAGCAGCCTGGACTACTCTGATGAATCAAAAGATCATTATTTCATTTTTGGTAATGAAACGAGTGGGCTACCTGCGTGGATAAAAGAAAAATATAAAGACACAGCACTCAGAATTCCGATGCATGAAGATGTGCGCAGTTTAAATTTAGCGAACACTGCAATTTTATTGCTATATGAAGCATTAAGACAACAGGGATATCCAAATATTAAATAGATAAATCACGGGGAGAAATTTTTAATGAATGAAGTCATAAAATTATTGAACAACCACCGCTCAATCAGAAGTTTTACAGATAAAAAACTTGATCAAGAAACTATAAAAACACTTGTAAAAGCAGCACAAAGTGCATCAACATCAAGTTATGTACAAGCCTATTCAATCATTGGTGTAACGGACGAAACATTAAAAGCACAGTTGAGAGAAGTTTCTGGACAATCATATGTTGAAGATAACGGTCATTTGTTTGTCTTTGTGATGGATTATAATAGACACACGTTATTAAGCGAAGAAAACGGTACTGATGTGAGTTTTAAGGACACTGAGAAATTACTTGTCGGTGCGATTGATGTCGCGCTTGCAGCGCAGAATTTAGCAGTGGCCGCAGAGAGCATGAACCTTGGTATATGTTACATTGGTTCTTTAAGAAATAATGTGTCTAGCGTGATTGAACTGTTAAATTTACCGAATGGAGTGTTCCCGTTATTTGGTATGGTCGTTGGTGAGCCTAACGAGCAGGGAAGTCAAAAAGAAAGATTACCGTTTGAAGCAGTGTATTTTGAAAACACGTATAAGTCGCTTGAAGATGATGAAGTGAAGTCTGCAGTTGATCAATACGACCAGAACATTAGTGACTACTACAAAGAGAGAACAAATGGTGAGCGCAATGATAAATGGAGTGAGCAAGTTACAAATATGCTCAGTAAGAAGATTCGCTTAGATGTGCATGACTTTTTAAAATCCCAAGGATTTATTCAGCAATAACAAAATAAAAGGTGCGCCCATCGTGAGATGGGCGCACCTTTTTATTTTATTTTTTATCAGTTTGGTCTTCAGTTGCACCGGTATCTCTATAACCCCAGCTAGACTCTTTTCCACCCGTTAGAATGGCAGCAAGAAATGCAGCAGCGACCATCATAATTAAAAATGCATTCATGGCAATGCCCCCAAGTTCTTTTTAGATACTCATATTATAACTTATTTAACGTTAAGAATAAAGGTCTATCATATAATAATAAATAGTATGTGTAACTCGTTGTGTATAAATGATGGGAATAGGGTAGAATACAATTAATGAAACTACAGTTTTGGAGGACATGACTATGGCAATGAATTTTAAAATATTTGCAGATAATGAAGCAGTCGAACAGTACTCTGCTGATTTAATTCGTAAACAAGTACACAATAATCCTGAGAGCGTAATGGTGCTCGAGTCTGCAGAATCTTTAAATGGTGTATATGAGACGCTGACGCATGAGGTCAAAAAGTATCCGGCCAATTTTACGCAAATCAATTTAGTAATGGCAAATAACAGAGGCAGCTTAGCTTCACTTGAAACGCTGAATATTCCAAAAGATCATTTCTATAAATCAGGTAAACAAGATAATTTAGAAAAAATCTTTGAGTCTATTGAAAAAAAACGTAAACGCATTATTGATCTTTCTGTATTAGAGATGAAAGCGGATGAGAACTTTGGGTTCGAAAATGGCGAGAACGATGAGATTTATAGCGGTAAAGAAATTGTCGTTATTGCAATCGGCTCAGACAAAGCGCATTTGGTCGAGAAACTTTATCAGGCTGCGGATAATGCAGATAATAACTATGCAAAATTAAAAGATCACCGCATGGTCACCGTCGTCATGGATCAGTCCTCTGCAAGTGAGCTCGATCCCGACATCGTTGAATACTATAGCTATAAATACGCATAGAGGTGAGATGATGAAGAAACGTAGTGCGCATGAAAAGAAAACAGAAGATGTGCAAGAGAATGCAATGGTTCGAGATATGGATGATGTAGAAGAACTCGGTAAAGAGATGGAACAAATCTCGCAGAACAAAGATTATCCAATTGACCGTGACGAAGGCTTAGAAAAAGAGACAGGTAAGCAGTCTCGAAAAAGGGACACGGAATAATATTTAATGAAAACCCAGTGAAATTAGTATAAACTCAAGGTAAA
>JBGYPO010000018.1:0-17237 GCA_041838435.1 Aliicoccus sp.
GATACTAATACGCCGTTGCGTCTGCCACCAATTCGACCTTTTAATAACGGGCGATATTCTTCAAACGTATGGTTGATAATACCGTAGCCGCGCGTCATTGACATAAACTCAGTACGGTAACCGATTAACCCGCGTGCCGGTACAAGGAATACCAAACGTGTTTGACTGTTGCCGGTTGTTACCATATCAATCATCTCACCCTTACGTGTTCCGAGTGATTCAATAATTGAGCCGGTATGCTCATCCGGCACATCGATCTGCACGCGCTCATATGGTTCGCTCTTGACGCCATCCACTTCTCTGACGATGACTTCAGGTTTAGACACCTGCAACTCGAACCCTTCCCGGCGCATATTTTCAATCAGGATTGATAAATGCAGCTCTCCGCGACCAGAAACAACCCATGCATCCGGCTGCGATGTATTATCAACACGCAGTGAGACATCGGTCTCTAATTGTGCGAGTAAACGCTCTTGAATTTTACTTCCTGTCACAAATTTTCCTTCACGTCCTGCAAAAGGTGAGTTGTTCACAGAGAATGTCATCTGCAGCGTCGGCTCATCAATGCCAAGTACCGGCAATGCTTCCTGAGCATCTACAGGTGTAACAGTTTCACCAACGTTGATGTCTTCCATACCACTGACCGCAATTAAATCACCCGCGACCGCTTCATTGATTTCAACACGCTTTAAACCGAAGAAACCAAAGATTTTAGTCACACGGAAGTTCTTAACTGTACCGTCTATCTTGATGAGTGATACCTGTTCTCCGACACGCATCGTGCCGCGGAACACGCGACCGATACCTATACGGCCGACGTAATCATTGTAATCGAGCAAAGCTACTTGGAACTGCAGAGGTTCGTCTCGATTATCAATCGGCGCAGGCACATGTTCAAGAATCATTTCATAGATTGACTGCATGTTCTCATCTTGACTATCAGGACTTTGTGATGCAGTCCCGTTAACTGCACTTGCATACGCTACTGGAAATTCCAACTGCTCGTCATTTGCATCAAGCTCGATAAAAAGCTCAAGTACTTCATCGACAACTTCTACCGGGCGCGCAGCTTCTTTATCTATTTTATTTACAACAACGAGAGGCTTCAAGTTTTGTTCGAGTGCTTTTTTTAGAACAAAGCGAGTCTGCGGCATCGTACCTTCGTAGGCATCAACGACTAAAATTACGCCGTCCACCATTTTCATAATACGCTCAACCTCACCGCCGAAATCAGCATGTCCTGGCGTATCTAGTATATTGATGCGTGTATCCTTATAATCTATAGCTGTATTCTTTGCTAAAATCGTTATGCCACGCTCACGCTCGATATCATTTGAATCCATCGCACGCTCGGCTACAACCTCGTTATCTCTAAAAATTCCCGATTGTTTCAGCAACTGATCTACAAGTGTCGTTTTACCGTGGTCAACGTGTGCAATTATTGCAATGTTTCGTAAATCTTCTCTTATTGTCATGAGTTAATCCCTTCATTCATAAATTCAACTTAATAATTATATCATAAACCTCACTATAATATGTTATAATTTATACCGAAATGTGTAGGAGGTAGAAAAATTTGCAACCAAAGAAATCTAAGTTGATATTTATGTTGCTTGCAGTAATCGCTATGACGTTTCTCGTACTGTTTTCAGGGTTGATGGCTTATGAGTACTGGGTTTATGGAATCATAGCTCTCATTGGTTTTGTAGCGACATTTGGTTATGGATTTACCCTAAAAGCGAAATACCGTAAAAATAATTGGCTCTAACTACGATTTTTACAAAATTGCATTGAAAAACGTAAAAAATGGGCCTTTTTCCATACAAAAATTTAATAATTGTAAAAAAACAGAGCAATTTTGACAAAATTGCTTTTTGTCTTTTTTTAATGTTTATTGCATGCTTGGAATACCATATTGAAAGGAGTCCAAGTATGATACGTCAACAACGTGAGAAGTTAAAAGTTTATGAGTTTTTGTACAATCGCTTGCCATTTACTGACATGGAAAAGAAGGAACTTGTTCACATGCGCGAACAAGAAGAATTAGAAAGGCATTTCGAAATGCACCTTGCACACATTAAGCTCGATAATATTGAGGTGATGTGGCATTGTGAATTTGGTGATCAGCATTGCGATGATATTGTCAATATCCTGCTCGCAACAGATTACTGCTACTATCTGTTTATTTTAAAAGACTTCCAGGGAACATTTCGCGTCAATGCGTTCAACATTTTATGTAACGAAGACAATGCACCGATTCTTAATTTAAATGAGTACGACAGCATCTATCAGCACTTCCGTAACATATTAATAGATGAAGGAAAGTATCAACGGCCCATCATCTTGAAGTACGTCGTCATGAATCCACACTTCCGCATGCAGGGGTCACGCAGTGAGATGCTCTTAAAACTTGCTGATTTACCCTACTACTTAAAAGCGATTGAGAGTGCTGCGAAAGTCAGAAAAAAGTACCAGCGCCCGCTGTAGAATCTCTCAGTCGGGCACATCATAAACATCTATATCCGAGAGGTTTTGTTAAATTCGGTTTAAAATGCGCACATTGTCACAGCTATAAAATGTCACACTCTCGCCAAACCATCACGTGCAGCATTTGCATGCGCCGCTTTCCATCTGATGACTATATCTACGATCACTTCTCTAAAATCTCTTTGATTGCACCACTCAATTTATATAAGCGCAAAGAAATAACACATCATCTTGGTGTGCGTATGACAGACTATCAGTTTAAACGCATACTCGAAAAGTATTTCGAGCGACAATCATTTGGCTATTATAGTTTTAGAACTGATAGCGTTCAGAGTGATGTTCTACGAAACTCTCGTTCTTCTTAAAACGAGCGACAATATTTCTTTGAACGTCAGGACTTCCCGCGATGACACTATCACTCGTCGTAATAGATAACTGGTTGCCAAGTGCATTTGTCATCACGCCACCGACCTCTTCAATCAATACCATTCCAGCTGCGAAGTCCCATGGGCTGAGTCTAAAGAATACAGCACCTTCAAGGCGACCAGCAGCAACATAGGCAAACTCAAGTGCGGCTGAGCCATAATTTCGTGTTTGACGTGATGTTCTCGCAACATCAATAAAAGGTTCTGAGATCTTTTCGTGTAGCATCCACTTAGGATTCATACTAATCAGTG
This sequence comes from Aliicoccus sp., assembly GCA_041838435.1. Lineage (GTDB taxonomy): Bacteria > Bacillota > Bacilli > Staphylococcales > Salinicoccaceae > Aliicoccus. Next base: position 3,165 of record JBGYPO010000018.1, read on the forward strand.
CGCGTTCAAGCGATGTGTCTTGAAGTGACGGCAGCTGTTTATCGTCAATATAAGCACCATTATCTTTTAGTGCATGGTATAGTGTATCGTTCATGACATCTAAAACAAGACCAATCACTGGGTTGCCATCTTTAAATATGCCTATAGAGATTGTAAAATTAATTTGTTGATGGACAAAATTCATAGTTCCGTCAATTGGATCTATTACCCAGACATAACCTGAATCGTCTTCAATTGAATGCTCTGCATATTCTTCTCCAACTAGTTTATGTGTTGGATACTGCTCTTTAATATGCCGAGTTATAAATTGTTCTGTTTCTTTGTCTACGTCTGTAACTAAATCATTTACATTTGATTTGCTTAACACATCGAATTCAGATGTCATTCGCGTTTTAATAAATTCACCAGCATCTCGCACAAGTTGCTGACTAAATGAATATATCTCCATAAATAGTGCACCTCTTCAATTGAATCATCATACATCTTATTCTATCATAGCATTAGAAACTAGGAGGCAAATTCATGACAAAGTATGCGTTTAAAAATAATGATTTTGAAGTATTTGAAGTGGATGGACTGGCAAATAGAATGGAAGCTTTAATTGCAACAACACGTCCAAAGCTAGAAAATTTAGGCGAACATTTTTCAGAATATATTACAGAATTGACAGGTGACGAGCACTTTTATCATGTTGCGAAACACTTACGCAGAAAAGTGAACCCACCTGATGATACTTGGGTAAGTTTTTCAACAAACCAACGCGGCTATAAAATGATGCCACACTTCCAAATTGGATTATTTAAAGATCATGCATTCTGTATGTACGGTGTGATTTATGAATCAGAGGCTAAAGTAGATGTCGCAAAGAAATGGCTTCAGAACATAGAGTTGTTTGAGAACTTCCCGCGTGATTATCAAGTGTCTCTTGACCATATGAAACCTGAAAAAACAAAACTTGGCGATATGAGTGATGAAAATTTAGAAGCCGGTTTAAAACGTGTTGTCAACGTAAAAAAAGGCGAGTTCTTAATCGGTAAAGTTTATTATCCAGGAGACAATGCTCTCGTTTCAGATGAGGCATTTATAAAAGACTTGGAGAAAGTGTTTAATGAACTGAAAGTGTTATATTAATTTATGAAGTATTTAAAACCGTACGTGTGACTCCTAGAGGAACACGTACGGTTTTCTTATCGCTCCCCCTCAATCTACTTTACTTTAGAATCTTTGTTCCATGCCTCATTACTTTTCTATTATATTAAATGACTGATGACTGTTAAATAATAACAAAAAGGCCAATCCCATAATCGGATCGGCCTTTCGTTATTATAAATCTACTCATCTTCACGACGGCGGCGACGACGTGTTAACGTGTCATCCTCATTCGTGTTTGTTTCTTCATCTTCAATTTTTCTAAATTGACGGGTCTGGTCGATATCATCGTCCTGCTCTAAATCACGTACATCAAATTGACGTGTGCGATCTAAATCATCACCATCTTCATAGAAATCTTCTCTGGTATCGTCATCTTGAGAATCTGAGACGACATCATTTGATTCTTCATTATAATCATATTCTGATCCAGATTGAAGTTCCTTACCACTGAGTCCTCGAGTAAGTCTGCTTCTCCGTGGCTCTGCAACAACCACATCTTCATCTTCATCTAAGTTAGACTGATCGATGATTGTGTCTTCGTCCGCGTCAACTCTTTCTGGAGGCGCCTGTATTGCTTTTCTACGGCGTCGCTTTGTTGGTTCCTCGTCTTCAACTACTGATGCATCACTGTCTTCTTGTAATGCTTGCTCTTTTTTCTCCTGGCGACGTGAACGACGCTTTTCCTTGCGTTCACCTTCAACTGTATTAATCTCAGCATCTTCATGTGTGATTACTTTATTCTTACGCACAAATAATAATATTGCCGCGATAATAAAGAATAACGGAATGATACCAGGAATCAACAGTAAAACAATCAGCGGAGCTGTCATTATCGCTGTAAGTGTTAACAATAAACCTGATACAATGCGGTTACGAATTGTTAAAAGACCAAATATTCCCACAAATAATGGGAAGAATAATGCCAATGCAACTACCCATAACTGATTAAAGAAATCGATTATCCAGTTGATGATAGCAATCGCAAAATCTTGAATTGCAGCATCTTGCCCCTGCAATGTGTCTTGATAAGAATCTAATCCATCAACCGTTGTGAATAGTGAAATAGTTTCACCCGCTGATAAAGACCCTACATCTCCCGATTCTGAGTCCGGTCCCATGCGATCTAGTTCAACAATGACGTTCGCAATATAATCTGCAGTATTATTCTCAAATGCTTCCGAGCGCGCAGTTGTTAATGAAAATATTAAAACAACAATCGCCAATATTAGTAATAAAATCCACGCTGCCCATCCAAAAAATCTCTCTGGTACACGGCTAACCGGTACGACAGTTTGTGTATAAGATCGACTCATGAATATCCCCTCCTATTTATCCATACATTCATTATAACCAAAAACCATTCAATTAATCTAAATTCATTTTAAATTTTAAAAATAATTCGTTATATATGCCTAAATTCTCTAGACCGAGATTTTCATATACCTCTAGTGATTCTTGTTGCGTTGCAGTAGGATAAAACCGCGTATCCTCCTGTTCTTCAATATCTAGTAGCGAAAGCCCACTTTCATTCGGTGTTGAATAACCAACGTAATCTGCATTTTGTGCTGCATTTTCTGGAGCTAACATGAAATTAATAAAGGCATGTGCACCTTCTACATTATTTGCAGTTTTAGGAATAACAAATGTATCAAACCACAAATTTGAACCAGCGTGTGGTACTACATAGTCTAATTCCTCGTTTTCCCACATGACATCTCGCGCAGAACCACTCCATATGACAGCAGCAATCGATTCATTATTAATCATCATCTGCATGATTTCATCACCGACTACACCGCGCACATTTGGTGCAAGTTCAATTAATTTATTAAGTGCATTATCGAGCGTGTCAGAATCTGTTGAATTTAAAGATTCATCCATAGAGTTCAGGGCAAATCCCATCACTTCTCGTGCACTATCCACAAGTAAGATTTCATTGTTTAGTGACTCGTCCCAAAGCATATCCCATGATGTGAAATCTAAATCCGTTTTATCCGGATGGAACAATACACCTACTGTACCCCAAAAATAAGGTATTGAATATTCATTGCGAGGGTCAAAATCTAATCCTAAAAATTGATTGCCAATGTGCTCCAAGTTTGGTAAAAGATTATGGTCGATTTCTACTAGCATATCACGCTCAACCATTTTTTCTACCATATATTCTGAAGGCATAGCAAGATCATAACTTGTTCCGCCCTGATTAATTTTTACAAGCATCGCTTCATTTGAATCAAACGTTTCATAAATGACACGAATGCCTGTTTCGTCAGTAAAAGCATCAAGTAAATCAGGATCGATATACTCACCCCAGTTAAACACATGAATTGCAGAATCTGCTTCACCCACTGGTGGTTCAACAAATCGAGTTGTAAATAATAGAATAACGCCGATTAGAAGGGATGCAATAAATAATATATTTACTTGTTTCATGATATACCTCCCCGGCGTACTGTTTTACGTGTCGATAAGAAGTAGTATATGAGTACGATTGTTAAGACAATTAGGAATATCATCGTTGATATTGCATTGATTTCAAGTGCTATACCTTGACGGGCCATTGAATAAATCTCAACTGACAGCACACTAAATCCACTACCTGTGACGAAAAACGATACAGCAAAGTCATCTAAACTATACGTCAGCGCCATAAAAAATCCAGCTAATATGCCGGGTTTTATCGTCGGCAGAACAACGCGCGTCAATGAGGTATATGATGATGCGCCGAGATCTCGGGCTGCATCCAAGTAAGATGTGTTCATTTCATATAACTTTGGTAATATCATGAGCACTACAATTGGAATACTGAATGCAATATGTGCAAGAATCACGCTGACTGCACCGAGTGATATTCCTAAAAACGTAAATAAAATGAGCAATGACGCCCCGATAATTACGTCTGGTGAAACAATCATAATATTATTAATATTTAAGAGTGATGTCCGCATTTTATGATTTTTTAAGAAGTATAGACTGAGTGCACCGCATATTCCGATAATTGTTGCGATTGATGAGGATATCAATGCAACAGCAATTGTATTCATTAAAATTACGATGAGCCTGGAGTCAGTAAAGACACTAAGGTAGTAATCAAATGTAAACGACTCAAAATTATTCATGTTTCCACCAGAGTTAAATGAATAATACGCAAGATATAGGATTGGTAAATACAATATGAAGAGCATAATAATTAAGAATATTCGTCCTGTTAACTTCATATGCGACCCACCCCAATTGTTTTAGATTTCGTCCGTGTGAATGTCATAATAATCATCATGAATATGATTAAGAACACACCAATCGTTGATCCCATCCCCCAGTTTTCTGCTGTTAAAAACTGTTGTTCAATCGCTGTTCCTAGGGTTACAACTTTGTTTCCTGCTATCAGCCGCGTAATCATAAATAAAGATAACGCCGGGATAAAGACCACCTGCACACCCGCTTTTACACCTTCTATTGAGAGTGGAAAGATCACTTTGCGAATCGTTTGAAAACGTGTTGCACCGAGATCCTGGGCTGCTGAGATAATCGAATTGTCGATACCGTTTATCGAGTTGAATACCGGTAATAACATAAATGGTATGAAAATATAAACACCCACTATGACAAAGCCAATGTCAGAAAACAACAGCTGCAATTCAGGTAAGCCAAGTGAAATTGCAATCTGGTTGGCAAGACCTTCCCGACTAAAAATGCCTATAAATGCATACGTTTTAAGTAAAATATTAATCCATGTCGGCAAGATAATAATGAGCAGCCAAAACATCTGAAGTTTTAATTTCCTGATGACAAGCGCAAGAGGATAACAGATAACTAATGCGAAGAACGTAATTAAAAATGCATACCAAAATGACGAGATGCTCATCTGCAGGTAAGTCCAACTAAAGAAATCCTGATAGTTTTGGAATGTTAGTTCACCTTCGATGTCAAAAAAAGAATAGCCGACGAGAAGTCCTATAGGGATAATGACGAAGATGCCCATCCATACTAAGTATGGAACAAATAAAATCCGTCTCATGCGTGTTGACCCTCATACTGTTCAATACGCTTATCAAATGTCTCTTCATCTTCACCAGGTAACATGATATGAATATCTTCAGGTCGAAAACTTAAACTATAATTTTCACCTTCAACCGGCGCACGTGTTGAGTGCACAATCCACTCATGACCGTCCAAGTCATAGACAGAAATCTCGTAATGTACCCCGCGGAATAACACTGTATCCACTTTTACATCTATCTTCCCTTGTTTGTGCCCTTCAATTGTAATATCTTCCGGACGGAGCATGACGTCAACCTTTGCATCAGTCTTAAATCCACCATCCACACATTCATATTCTTTCCCGTAAATCTTAACAACACCGTCTCGCGGCATTGTACCTGAGACAATATTAGACTCACCGATAAAGTCCGCGACATAGCGATTTAAAGGTTCATCATAAATATCTTTCGGCGTTCCTGTTTGAACGATGCATCCTTTATCCATGACGATAATTTCATCAGAAAGTGCAAGTGCTTCTTCTTGATCGTGCGTCACAAAGATAAACGTGATGCCGAGCTCTTTTTGAATTTCCTTTAGCTCATACTGCATGTCAACACGCAGGTTTTGATCGAGTGCAGAGAGCGGTTCATCTAAAAGTAAAATACTCGGTTCATTCACAATTGCACGAGCGATGGCCACACGCTGGCGTTGACCGCCAGATAAAGCTGCAATATCACGTATTTTGAAGTCTTCAAGTGATACTAATTTTAGTGCTTGCATTACTTTTTGTTCGATAATGTTTTTGGGTGTGCGCTTGATACGCAGTCCAAATGCGATATTTTCGTAGACATTTAGATGAGGAAACAGTGCATAATCTTGAAACACCGTATTAACCTTACGCGCGTTGGCATCAATCCCGTTCATCTTTTTATCGCCAAACATCACGTCCCCATTAGTCGGGTGAATAAATCCACCTATCATCTTAAGTACCGTCGTTTTACCACAGCCCGAAGGCCCTAAGATAGTATAAAATTTACCTGCTTCAAATGTATATGTAAAATTCTTCAATACGGTTGTGTCGTCATACTGCATCTCTGCAGCCTCCAAGTGCACGGTTGTCATAACATCCCTCTATTCTCCAAATGATATTCTAATTATATTCTGTGAATGAGAGAAGTCAATAAGATTATTTATAATGGTGGAATGAGGAAAGCGCCGTTAGATTCAGGACTTTTCAAAAAGATTTTAATCTTTCTTGAAAAAATCATTAAAAATTTAGTAAATAAAAAAATAAAACGCATGTTTTTTCCCATAATATAATGAGGGGCTATTTAAGGGAGGTTTAGAAATGATAATACAAGAAAGAAAGCCTGGAAGAGAATTACTCTATTACAGAGCGCTAAGCCGACGACAAGAATTAGATCAGAATAATAAAAAATTATTAGATATTCATGAACGTGGTTACAAAGGAGAGCTTACTTATGATGAAGTGTATGATAAAACCCTCAATCATCTTCACGTCTTCAGAGGTATTTATCTTAAAGTGAACAATAGCATAATTCAGTGTGACGCATTAATAGTATCTGATAACGGTTTTATGTTGCACGAGATAAAAAACTACAGCGGAAACTATACTTACGCGGATGAAAAATGGTTTGTTAGAAATTTTCAAATTAGCGAAGACCCTTTATCACAGTTGAAACGTTCGACGAGTAGATTGTTGAAAATAAAATACAGTTATAATATTAACTTTTCTATTGAGGGCAAGATAGTATTTCCAAATATCGATTTTTCACTAACTAGTGATTATGATAACTTATGGAAGTTTACAATTATGCGTAATCAATTAAAAAGTCATCTTGCAAGTTTCAAAGATTATCCGGTAACTCATAAAGCAGCGGAACTAGTGGAAATTATAAAGTCTCATATTGTGGAAGATCCGTTTTTTAATATTAGAGCTGATTTTAATCATTTGAAGAAAGGTGTATATTGTCGTGCGTGTGGGAGTTATGATATGGAAAAACTTAAATTTCATTTCAGATGTAGCAGCTGTAATCATTGTGACACCATTCATACTGTAATATTGATGGCGATTACAGATTTAAATACTCTTTTAAACAAAGAGAAGATTACACGCAAACAGGTTTGGATGTTACTTAATGGTCAAGTTGGTCTTTCTACTATTACTAGAGTATTAAAAAAATATTGTAACATCCAAAACAGAGGTGCGTGGGCATCATATCAATTTAAGTATTACGATTTTGAAGATGCATATAAATCGGAGTCTAGAGTATGGCGATATAAAGACTCTAATATAACAATAATAAATTAATTTAAAATTTAATCTTTGATTAATTTTCTCATAGAGAAGATAAACGTGTTAGTAGCTCTATGAGATTTCTCATAGAGAAGGTAAACGCGTCAGTAGCTCTATGAGATTTCTCATAAAGAAGGTAAGCGCGTTAGTAGCTCTATGACATTTCTCATGGAGAAGGTAAACGTGTTAGTAGCTCTATGAGATTTTATATGGTGTAAAATCAGGCGACATAATCAGAAAAAGAATCCTAATCGTTTTAGATCAACTTACACCCCTTTAACCACAGCATCACCATCAGTTACATCTCTCAATTGCTTCACAATCGCATAGGAATCCAGTCCGCTCGCATCTTTAAATGAACGGAACAATTGCTTTTCTTCAGATTTGCCTGGTACTACGGTCTTAAAAGCTCGGTAACGTGCAGCAAGTGTATCTCGTCGAACACCAATCTTAGCTCCTTCACTACCTTGTCCGTAAGCTTCTTCAATAGCTGCAAAAAACTCTGTCACTGCAATTATTTCCTCCGTTGCCCAGTCTAAATCTAATGGATATGAATATTCATGTTCACTCATCATCTGTTCATCCTCCAGTATCATCGTTAATATCATCACTTTATCATAAATAAACAAACACGGAGTCTAGATAATTAGAATCCGTGTTCACACGCTTAATATTCCACAATAGCAAAGCATGTGGGGTTGTTGCTTCACATAATCAGTCGACCATACCACGTCTAACTTAGTCCATCTTGTCGTCCCCGCAGCTAATTTAAACACACCATGATTCGTTAAAGCGTAAAACACACCTTCTTCTATAGGGTCGGCTGCCAACACTTGTGTGTAAGCGCCCTTCTTCGGTAATCCGTCCGCAGTTTCCTGCCACGGTTCATTTCCTACCTTGCGAAGTACACTCGAGTAAATCGCACCATGCGCATCTCCTGCACTCTTAGACGCAGACACAAACCGGTCCTTAGGGTCATTCGGATTAATCACCATATGATACAAATATTTATGATCCCCTAACCCTTCATTCATATACACCCATGTTCTCCCGTTATCCATACTTTCGGCATAAGCTCTGTCACCTGAAGCTGAATAGAGTCTTCCTGGTGCATCTGGATGCGCGAGTAATGTATGAGTATCTTGCGGACCTTCCTCAGGTCTATCTTTCCATGAAGACCCGCCATCTTCTGTACGGATAAAAGCCCCTGCTTCAATAGATACACCAATATTGTCAGTATTTAAAAAACTTGGGGTAATCCAGCGCACAAAATGTGTTTCAGGTCGAGGTGGGAAACTCCAATTTTCTTTAGACGGTAGCGCCTGAATATCCTTAAATTCTTCCCAAGTCCCGCCCTTATCTTCAGAGTAAAATAAATGACTCGGTTCTGTTCCAGCGTAAACAACTCCATTCTCATCCACTGCAACTGCTGTCACTCTATCGGAATGAATATCCGCCTCTCCAACCCGCTTCCAGTTCTCTCCACCGTCCTCACTTTTGAAAAGACCATCGCCATTTGTAGAACAGTAAATGCATTTCTCATTCTGTAAATCAAAAGCTAAGCGGCTTGGATGTGTACCTTGCAGATGTGAAATTGCTTCATATCCACTTCCTGTTTCTTTAACAATAAGCAATTCGTTTTTCATACCTAAAAAGAAGGTTTTCACATGTCTCTCCCCTTTAACGTTTTTCATCTACCCAACTAAAAAAACTGGCGGCCGCACCCACAAAGGGTACATACCACCAGTTTATAAAATTACATTGAATGAATTGGTCGACCTAACACAACTTCAGCAGCTTCCATAGAAATTTCACCTAATGTTGGATGTGCGTGGATTGTTAAAGCAAGGTCTTCAGCTGTCATACCTGTTTCAACCGCTAAGCCAAGTTCAGAAATAATATCTGAAGCGTTAACACCTGCAACTTGTGCACCTAGAATTAGACCGTCTTCTTCACGTGTTACTAACTTCACGAAACCGTCTGTTTGATTAAGTCCTAAAGCACGGCCGTTTGCTGCAAATGGGAATTTCCCACTCTTCACTTTAAAGCCTTCTTCTTTCGCAGCAGCCTCAGTTAATCCTACTGATGCAAGCTCAGGCTCTGTGAAACATACTGCCGGCATCGACAGGTAATCAACTTCAGATTTTTCACCAGCAATTGCTTCGGCAGCAACTTTCGCTTCGTAACTTGCTTTATGTGCAAGTTGTAAACCAGGAACGATGTCACCAATCGCGTAAATATTATCAATTGAAGTACGTGATTGTTTATCAACTTCAATGATACCGCGCTCTGACATTTTGATACCAAGCTCTTGTAGTCCAAGCTCATCCGTATTTGGCGCGCGACCGACTGTTACTAAAACGTAATCCGCTTCAACTTCATGCGTTTCGCCTTTCGCTTCATACGTGACTTTAACGCCTGAATCTGTTTCTTCAGCACCTTTTGCCATCGCTTGTGTCACAATTGTAACGCCTTTTTTCTTAAGGTTCTTCTTCACAGGCTGAGTCATCTGCTTCTCAAATCCGCCTAGAATATCTTTAGAACCTTCTAAAATTGTTACTTCAGAACCAAAGTTTGCATATGCAGTACCAAGTTCTGTACCGATATAGCCACCACCGATTACAACTAGTTTCTTCGGCACTTCTTCAAGCGATAAAGCCCCTGTCGAATCGATGATACGCTTGCCAAATTTAAATCCAGGAATTTCAATTGGACGGCTACCTGTCGCAATGATTGCGTTTTTGAACTCATACGTTTGTGAGTTCTTTTCATCCATTACTTTAAGTTTGTTTGAGTCAACAAAATAAGCTTCGCCGTAAACGATGTCGACTTTGTTTCCTTTTAATAAACCTTCGACACCGCCAGTTAAACGATCAACGACACCATTTTTGAATTCTTGAACTTTAGAAAAATCTAATTTAACACCTTCAGTCGTTACACCAAAATCCTCAGAGTTTTTTGCATCATGATATTTATGAGATGAAGCGATCATTGCTTTAGACGGGATACATCCTACGTTTAAGCATACGCCACCTAATTTTTCTCGTTCAACGATTGTTACTTTCTGTCCAAGTTGTGCTGCACGAATTGCTGCAACATATCCACCAGGACCGGCACCAATGACAATTGTATCTGTTTCTACTGCGAAATCTCCTACTACCATTGCATTATCCCTCCATTAATAATAAGTCTGGATTACTGATTAAACGTTTAAAATGATTTAATGCATGCTGTGCTGTTACACCGTCAATTTGTCTGTGATCATACGATAAAGATAATGCTAACACGCGGCGTGCAACAACTTCACCTTCGATGACTACAGCTTTTTCTTCTATACGGCCAATACCTAAAATTGCAACTTCTGGATGGTTAATAACCGGTGTAAAGTATGACCCGCCTGCTGAACCTAAGTTCGAGATAGACATCGAGCCGCCCTTCATTTCATCACTTGTTAATTTACCATCGCGCGCTTTTTCTGCAAGTTCCATAATTTCATCAGAAATTTCAAACATTGACTTACGATCCGCATGCTTAATCACTGGTACAACGAGTCCACGATCTGTGTCTGCTGCAATTCCAATGTTATAGTAATGTTTTTCAATAACTTCCATTGTCTCATCATCGATAGATGTGTTTAAATCTGGGAACTTTTTGAGCGTTGACACTAATGCTTTTACTACATACGGTAAGAATGTTAATTTAACATCTTGTTCAGCTGCAATGTCTTTAAAACGTTTTCTGTGGTCCCATAAGTCATTCACAATCACTTCATCCATGTGCGTGACATGTGGCGCTGTCTGTTTAGAGTTTACCATTGCTTTAGCAATTGCTTTTCTCATACCGCTCATTGGACGACGTGTTTCTTGTGCTTCTTCTGATACTGTAACTTTGTCTTCAGATTTTGATGGTGTATCTTCTGTCTCAGTTGTGTCTTCAACACTTGTATCTGTCGCTTCGTCACCGCGCGTGTACGCTTCTACGTCTGCTTTTAAGACACGTCCATTTTTACCAGTACCGCTTACTTCATTGATATCAACATCATTATCACGTGCAAATTTACGGACAGACGGCATTGCGATTACACGCGTACCTGATGTTTCTTTTTTCTCTTCTGTTTCTTTATCTTCAGTATCATCAGATGTTTTATCTGCTGATTTCTTGTCTTCAGATTTCGTCTTTTCAGTCTTTTTATCTTCTTCTGTTGTCTCTTCAGCTGCTGCATCGTCAGAGCCACTATCTTCTGAACCGTCATCAATCGTGATGATTGTTTGACCAACGATAGCAACTTCGCCTTCACCAACGTCAAGTGACTTTACAACACCTTCAACAGGAGAAGGGATTTCAACGACTGCCTTATCATTTTGAACTTCACAGAGTACATCATCTTCTCTTACTTCTTCGCCTTCAGCGACCATCCACTTAAGGATCTCACCTTCGTGGATACCTTCACCGATATCCGGCAATTTAAATTCAAATGCCATTTATTTCGTCCTCCTTTTCATTAAAAGTTCATTGCTTCTTTCGCACGTTCAATAATGTCGTCTTTATTTGGTAACCATACGCTTTCTGCTGCAGTGAATGGATACACTGTATCTGGCGCTGTTACGCGTAAAATTGGAGCTTCTAAACTTAAGATTACACGCTCTGATAATTCTGAAATTACCTGGCCGGCAATACCCGCTTGACGCTGTGCTTCCTGAATCATTACCGCACGGTTTGTTTTTTCTACTGATTTAACTAACGTATCATAGTCAACTGGTGACACAGTACGCAAATCAATAACCTCTGCCGAAATACCCTCTTCTTCAAGTGCTTCAGCAGCTTTCATTGATTCTTGAACCATTGCACCGAATGCGATTAATGTAACGTCATTCCCCTCACGCTTAACAGCCGCCTTACCAATTTCAATTGTATAGTCTTCCTCCGGTACATCTTCTCTAAACGAACGATAAAGTTTCATATGCTCTAAGAAAATAACAGGGTCGTTTGAACGGATTGCTTCTATTAATAACCCTTTCGCATCTACAGGGTTAGAAGGGATGACAACTTTAAGACCCGGTGTTTGAGCCATCAAGCCTTCAAGTGAGTCTGCGTGCATTTCCGGTGTATGAACACCACCACCAAATGGTGCTCGGATAACGAGTGGCATAGATTTTGATCCACCGCTTCTAAAGCGTCCCCGGGCAATCTGACCAGAAATTCCATCCATTGCTTCAAATAAGAATCCGAAGAACTGGATTTCTACAACTGGACGATAACCTTCGAGCGTTAATCCAAAACCTAAAGACACAAGACCACTCTCAGCAAGTGGTGTATCAAACACACGCTCTACGCCGAATTCTTTTTGGAGGTTTTCCGTTGCACGGAAGACACCACCGTTGACGCCAACGTCTTCACCAAAGACAAGAACGTTCTCATCATTCTTGAGTTCAGTTCTCATCGCTTCTGTTATTGCTTGAATCATCGTCATTTCAGCCATAATTACTTAGACTCCTTTTCTTTGTAGACTTCATACTGTTCTTTTAAATTCTGTGGCATGTCGTCGTACGTAATTTCTATTAGTTGCGTGACAGTCTGTTTCTCAGTACTATCCGCTTCTTTAATTGCTTGTTTTATATCTTCTTTTGCTTGTTCAATTACTTCATCTTCCTGCTCTTTAGACCATAATTTTTTACCTTCTAAATATTTTCTAAAGCGCACAAGCGGATCTTTTTTCTCCCATTCTGAATCTTCATCCGTTGTTCTATAACGTGTTGGGTCATCCCCTGCCATCGTATGTGGACCATAGCGGTAACATAACGTTTCAATTAATGTTGGTCCCTCACCTGCTACAGCACGTTCTCGTGCATCGCGAACTACTTTATAAACTGCAAGTGGATCCATACCATCTACAACCACACTTGGAATACCTGCAGCGATACCTTTTTGACCGAGTGTTTTTGCTTTCGACTGTAATTCACGCGGAGTAGAAATCGCGTAATTGTTATTCTGAACTACGAAAATAGCCGGCGCATCGTAAGCACCTGCAAAGTTAATACCTTCATAGAAGTCCCCTTGAGAACTACCACCATCACCTGTATACGTAATTGCTACAGAGTCTTTACCGCGTTTTTTCAAACCGAGTGCAACACCGGCAGTTTGTACGATTTGAGCACCGATAATAATTTGCGGCGGCAATGCATTAATCGTCTCATATTGGTTCCCTATAAAGTGACCACGTGAGAATAAAAATGCTTGCGTTAATGGCAAGCCATGCCAAATTAACTGAGGTACATCGCGATAACCCGGTAAAATATAATCATCTTTCTCAAGTGCAAATTGTGAAGCAAGTTGTGACGCTTCCTGACCTGCTGTTGGCGCATAGAAACCTAAGCGACCTTGGCGGTTAAGTGAGATTGAACGCGCATCTAACACACGAGTCCATACCATACGCTTCATTAACTCTACAAGCTGATCATCTGAAAGTTCTGGCATTGCTTCCTTATTTACTATCTTTCCTTCTTCGTCCATGATTTGGAACATAACAAACTGGTCTTCAATCGTTTGCAGTGTTTCAACTGGATCAAAATTGTTTGGTGTCATTCCATTCACCATACCTTTCTTATTTTCATCTATCATTGTTA
>JBGYPO010000019.1:0-12224 GCA_041838435.1 Aliicoccus sp.
AGATAGCGCTACTTTTACGTAAGAAAGCGAGGTGTGATCATGGAACACTTTTATCAACTCGGTTGGTCCCTAGAAACAGTTGGTGGTCAGTCAGGTGCAGCATACAAAGCTGAACAAGATGGACGGAAATTATTTTTAAAACGAAATTCGAGTCCTTTTTTATTGGCATTGTCGACAGAAGGTATTGTTCCTAAGTTACTTTGGACAAAACGCATTGAGACTGGAGAAGTGGTCACAGCTCAAGACTGGAAAAATGGACGAGAGTTAACAAGGCCGGAAATGAAATCTGGACGCGTACCTGAAATGTTACATAAAATACATACATCGAGTCGCTTGTTAATCATGTTAGAGAAGCTCGGCATGCAGGCTATGGAGCCAGACATGTTGTTTAATCAATTAATACAATCACTTTCTAATGAAGTTGTTACAAATCAAACCGTTAGAGAAGCTCTAAAATATCTAAAAAAGAACCAACCAAAGTTATCACAAACGGATTGTTCAGTCTGTCATGGTGATGTCAATCATCATAATTGGTTACTTTCAGATCAAGATGAACTATTTCTAGTTGATTGGGAAGGTGCAATGATTGGTGATAAGGCAATAGATCTCGGTATGATGCTATATACGTACATTGAGCGCTCTGGTTGGGAAGATTGGTTAAATCAATACGGTATGAAGCTAGATCATGACCTCTTGAAACGTATGAAGTGGTACACGCTTATCCAATCGATTACTATGATTCAGTGGTACGAAGATAACAGACGATTGAATGATATGAATCGTTGGATTATATTTTTAGACGATGTTTTATCGCAAGATCAATTTATTTAAGATAGGTAGAATTTTACATGAGAATAAGGAATAAACCGTGGGCACTTGATTACCTACGACAGCACGAAGATTTTGTTGATATCGATATGACTCACAAGTATGGTTTAGTTTCGCGTTTTAAAGTGAGTCAGCCGGTGCACTTAGAAGTAGGAACAGGAATGGGCCGTTTTATTACAGAGATGGCGCGCCGCAATCCAAACATTAACTTCGTGGGTGTTGAACTCGATAAAAATATAATGATACGTGTTGCAGAAAAAGCACATGCGTTAGCGCTTGATAACTTACAATTGGTTTTGCTCGACGCGAATCATTTAATGGAATATTTTAATCCGAATGAAATTGAAAAGTTGTATTTAAACTTTTCTGACCCATGGCCTAAAAATCGTCATGAGAAACGTCGCTTGACGTCAAGAGGATTTCTTGAACAATATAAAACTCTATTGAGCGAGAATGGAGAGATTCAGTTTAAGACTGATAACCGTGGATTGTTTGAATACTCGCTGACGAGTATGAACAATTACGACATGAAATTTCATGAAGTTAATTTAAATGTACATGCGGCTGAACCATCAGATAATATAAGAACTGAATACGAAGATAAGTTTTCCAAACAAGGATTTGTTATCTATCAACTAAAAGCATCTTTCTAAGGTGCTTTTTTTGTATCTATAATTTCAATAGTAAGAATGATAAAATGTAAGGTAACAATAAAATAATAGGTAGGTGCTAATATGTTTGATTTTGACAAAGTAACGTCGAGAGTAGGAACTGATTGTGTGAAATATGACGGCACAAAATTACTATTCAAAAAAGAAGGTCTATCCCCATTTTGGGTTGCTGATATGGATTTTGAAATGCCGGAAGGTATACATAAAGCAGTAACAAAACGTCTGGATGACCGTATTTTTGGTTATACGATGTTAAGTGATGCAAACTTTTATGGCCCGATTCAGCACTGGTGGAAAACGCGTTTTAATATAGAGCTTGAGCGTGATTGGATTAGCAGCAGCCCAACGGTCTTATTCGTTGTACGTGAATTTATCGACCGTTATTCAGAAGAGGGTGATGGTGTACTTGTCACTTCACCGTCTTATAATGGTTTTTTAAATCAGATTGAAGCAAACAAACGCGAACTTGTTGAGTGTCCACTTACGCTCTCAGAAGGTGAGTTTCATTTAGATTTTGAGAAGTTTGAGGCGTTATGTAAAGAAGAACGTACGAAAGTGTATTTGCATTGTAATCCTCATAACCCAACAGGTAAAGTATGGACGGATGAAGAAAACAAACAAATCTATGATATTTGTAAACGCAATGATGTTTATCTAATCAGTGATGAAATACATATGGATTTTGTTAGACATGTGCCGTTTAATTCTATGCTGGACCAATTTAATAGTGAAGATCCGTTCATTGTTGTGACAGGACTTGGGAAAACATTTAACCTGGCAAGTCTGCCGTTTGGATACTTCATCACAAAAAATAAAGCCCTTAGAGAGTCTTATGAAACGCGTATTAAAAAAGAACTTAATATTATCACTGAGAACAGCTTAACGCTTGCAGCCTTGCAGGGTGCGTATTATGACAGTGCTGAGTGGGTAGATGCTTTAAATGAATATATCGATGAGAATATGAAACTTGTTCAATCGTTCGTAGAAACTCATTTGTCAGATGTGCTGACATTCAAGGTGCCGAACTCTACATATCTTGCATGGTTAAGTTTTGAGAATAAAAGGTATACAGGAGAGGCTGTTCAGAACGCATTGATTGAAGTTGGTAATGTTGCAATATCTCCAGGACATATATATGGAAAAGAAAGCGATAAATGGATTCGTTTAAACGTTGCAACGCGTAGAGAGTATCTATTAGAAGGTTTAGAAGCGATGAAGAAAGGTTTTGAACATATAAAAGAGATTACGTCTCCGTAATCTCTATAATTTCTCCGGTATAGGCATTGGCTAGAAACGCATACTCGGCAGTTTTATCCTGGTGTTTAGTATGGACAACACCGCTGTATACTTTAGAATTAATGCCCAGTAGTTCAGTTACTTTTAAGTCATAATTTAAAGATACAAATGTGACATCTTCAAACATGTGATGGAGATTATCAACTATAACTTGTGGATTCACTTTTCTATAGATTGTTAACCACATTACAACTGGAATCGCAATCACAGTTAATGCTAGTATAAATATAACAGATTTTTTATTCATAAATTGTTTACCCCCTAATACCATTAAGTTTACCACAAAATTAAAAAGAAAATCGAGGAGTTATCACAATGAATTTATCAGAAAAAACGATGGAACGTATGAAAACCTTAACTGAGCTGCACGGCGCACCAGGTTTTGAAGATCAGGTTCGTGCTTATATGCGTAAAGAATTAGAACAGTTAAGCGACGAAATTATTCAAGATGGTCTCGGTGGTATATTTGCTGTAAAACGTTCAAAAAAAGAAAACGCACCGAAGGTCATGGTTGCAGGACATATGGATGAAGTAGGGTTTATGATCAACCAGATTACAAAGCAGGGATTGCTTAAGTTTCAACCGTTAGGTGGCTGGCCTACAGATGTGCTGCTTGCACAGAAATTCAAAGTGCGTACGGGTGAAAATAAAGAGATTACAGGAGTTATCGGTAGTGTTCCTGTACATTTTAGAAAAGGCGACTCATCAAAAACAGAAATCAAAGACATGTTATTAGATGTTGGTGCGAGCTCTAAAGAAGAAGTTGAAGAAATGGGAATCCAAGTTGGAGATTCAATGGTACCTGATGTTAAGTTTGAGGTGCTTGAGAACCCTAAGAAGATTTTAGCAAAAGCATGGGATAATCGTTACGGATGCCTGATTGCAATAGAAACTTTAGAAGCACTAAAAGATGTAGAGCTTGATTGTGATTTGTATATCGGTGCGACTGTACAGGAAGAGGTTGGCCTGCGCGGTGCGAAAGTAGCTGCAAACATGATAGAACCGGATGTCGCATTTGCAGTGGATTGTTCACCAGCAAATGATTTAACAGGCACGGATAAAGACATTGGTAAACTTGGTGAAGGTACTCTAATTCGTATATTTGACCGCACGATGATCTTGTCTAAACCTATGCGTGATTACTTATTAGATACAGCAAAATCAAATGATATCAAGCACCAGTACTTTGAATCACCAGGCGGAACAGATGCAGGTAGTATCCACCTCTCAGGTTCAGGGGTAGTCAGTGCTGTTGTCGGTGTGGTTGCACGCTACATCCATACGAGTAACTCAATTTTAAATGTTGATGATTACCTGGCAGCTAAATCTATGCTTGAGCAATTGATTCGCGGTATAAATGATGAAAAAGTTAAAGAATTGAGAGGCTAGACACGCATGAAAAAGTGGTTGCAGCGTTGGTTTATCGATGGGATGAGCTTCATGGCTTTGGGGCTGTTCTCGTCTCTCATTACCGGGTTAATTATCCGAACAATAGGAACATATATTACAGGATTAGAAGGTTTAGTTGATGTTGGTAACTTTGCCATGGCCATGACGGGTGCTGCGATTGGTGCTGCGATTGCTTATGGTCTGAAAGCACCACCTCTGGTGCTTTTTTCTGTCTTAGTAATTAGCCATGCTGCGTATGATGTGGGTGGTGTCGCTGGGAGTTTTGTCGCGAGTGTCGTCACAATTGAAATTGCACGACTTTATGCTTCTAGAACTAAAATAGACATTATTATCACGCCTTTACTCACGATAATTATAGGCTTTTTAGTCGGTAATATCGTTGGGCCTGTCATCGGTAATTTCATGGTAGGTATCGGTGAATTTATAATGTATGCAACTGAGCAACAACCGTTTGTCATGGGTATGCTCGTGGCTGTTGTATTTGGAATCATTCTAACAGCACCGCTTTCCAGTGCTGCGCTTGCGATAATGCTAGATATAAGTGGCGTTGCAGCGGGTGCTGCACTTATTGGCTGTTGTTGTCATATGGTCGGACTAGCTGTAGCTGGATATAAAGATAATGGCTTCTCAGGTTTGATCTCAATTGGTATTGGTACGTCGATGTTACAAATACCAAATATATTACTTAACCCATTTATAATTGTTCCACCAATACTTGCGAGTGCTGTCATCGCACCAATTATGACCGTGTTCTTCCCGATGGAAACGAATGCTGCAGGTGCAGGTATGGGTACAAGTGGTTTTGTAGGTCAAATTATGACGATCGAAACGATGGGTGCAAGTACGGAAGTATTCATATTGATACTTGTATTCCAAATCATTTTACCTGCAATAGTCACACTGCTATTCTATTATGTTATGACACGCCTATCTTTAATTAAGCCGGGAGATCAAAAGTTAAGAATCGCAGAAAAGTAAAATGGAGGAAACTATGAATATTTTTCAATTGAGAGATGCAATAATTGAGAGATTATTAGACAATAGAGATGATTTTGACTATCGCTTCGATAGAGAAAAAGAAGAATTACGTGTTGAGAGAAAAGATAATCAGCAAGGTGTCACAGTGAACTTAAATAAGTTACTGAGTAAGTATTCAAATAATAATGAACTCCTGGATGAGATTGTTTATTATTTGGATGAGACATTATCACGCATGGGCAGGGAGTCTTTTGGTGATGATTTAAAAATTTTACCTGTGGTACGCTCAACGAGTTTCTTTAAAGAATCTAAAAAGGGCAATCCTTTTATAGTAGACGAACATACAGCTGAAACAAATATCTATTATGCAATTGACCTAGATAAAAGTTATCGCATTATTGATGAAGCACTCATCCTCGAATTGAACATTTCTAAAGATGATGTAAAAACGATTGCATTTCAAGCGCTAAAACATTTACCGATAGAAATAAAAAACCAACAAGAGATACAAGGAAACCTATTTTACTTTATCAATCACAATGACGGATATGATGCATCCCGAATTCTGAATGAAGAATTCTTAAAGTCCTTTCATGGTAATATAGAAGGTGAGATGTTAGTAGGACTTCCGCACCAGGATGTATTAATTATCGTGGATGTCAGAAACTCAGTTGGATATGATGTCATGGCTCAAATGATGATTCAATACTTCGCAGAAGGACTCACGCCAATCACATCATTAACATTTAGTTACAAAGAAGAGAGACTTCAGCCTGTATTTATTTTAGGTAAGCAAAAACAAACGAAAAAGAAGGATAAATAAATGAAAGTCACTTTTAATTCACATATTGATAATGAATGTCTGTTGGTGACTTTAAAACCAACAGATACACCAGATTACGAAAAAATAGACAACATCACTGTTATAAAAGATGGTGAGGAAATTGTCGGCTTAAATATATTTGATGCTAAAAGCACATTAGGTATTGATGCACTTGATACAATTGAGCCGAACACAACGACAGTAGAAGTAATTAATAGAGCACTTGAAGAAAAAGGTATTTCTAAAATCTCGCCGGACTTATCCCATAAATTTGTTATCGGGAAGGTAGAAGAGATTGAGCCACATAAAGATGCCGATAAACTCAGTGTCTGCCAAGTAAATGTAGGTGATGCGCAACTTCAGATTGTTTGTGGTGCACCGAACGTCGATAAAGATCAAAGAGTAGTCGTTGCCAGAGTCGGTGCCTTTATGCCAAATGGTTTATATATTAAACCTTCTGAATTACGCGGTGTTCATTCTGAAGGCATGATATGTTCACGCAGTGAACTTGGTTTGACTGATGATGGTGTAAAAGGTATTTATGTATTAGATGATGGAGAAGTTGGGGAAGAATTTTACTTCTAAGAGGGAGGTCCATGAATGATGAGATCGAGGAGACCACGTACATTTGAAGATTTGTACAGTAAACCAAATAAGAAGCAGGAGCAACAAGCTTCTTCAGTGTTTGATTATGAACAGCTTAAGTCGCATGCGTCAGAGGATAATGCCAAAGAAAACCAAGGACTGACGACACGTGGGTCGCGTAATTCACCAAGACAATCATATACTGAAAAAAAGTCTTCGAGCTACGTCATTCAAAAAGCACGAATAGTTCCTTCTGCCATTCATGGTACACGTAAAACAAAACCGAACCAAGACGTTACTGAGAAAGAAAAGCCTATACAGCCATCAGGCTACCGCTCAAGTATTGTTGAAGAAATTAAACGAGAGCGAACCCGCAAACAAAAAAGACAAACAGCGCAGGAAGAAATAGCATCTGCACGACTAAGTAAAGTAAGTATACCGACGTCACCTATATATCCAAATGACCTATCAAAACATTTAAACGGGGCAGAGATTAAAGACACAGAGCAAGAAGAAATTACTCAGGATGTCGTGGGAGTCGAACCTCACAATGGTCAGCTTCAAAACGAAAAGAAACGTGTCGGTCCAAGGTTTTCTTATCCCGCACTACATTTGCTTGGGCCAAATCAAAACGAAAATTATGCTGTTGAAGATCCCAAAGTCACAGAAAAAATTATCAGTGCATTTGATGCGGTAGCAGTGCCGATTGAGAAGATTAATTATCAATCGAATGGTATGTTTGGCAACTATGAAATGCGTGTGAAATCAAACTTAAGGATTGGACAGTTGAATCAACTAAAAACAGTTCTTCAACCGTACATGGGTGATATGCATTTCAGGATTACGACAGATAAACTATCTTCAGGTATTATAAATATTGAAGTCCCTTTAATTAAAAAAGATATCATTACGTTTAACACACTTTTTAATGCGAGCAGCTTACGCATGAGAAAAAGTGATTTCAAAGTGGTGTTAGGTAAGACACTGGAAGACCGCGCATTTAGTTTCCCTTTAACAAAAGCGGGTCATGTGTTGGTGTATGGTGGCCGAGATGACTCAGTAAAGATGATAATCGATAATACGATTATGTCATTGTTCATGAATCAGACGCCTTATGAGTTAAAGCTGCACTTTATCGCAAGTAAAGGTACTTATAAACGCTATCTCGATTTACCATATGCATACGAGGAGCAAAAAGATATCACAAGTGATGATGCATTCGATTCTATTTTAAGTGAGTTAATAGAGCGTCAAAATCAGTTTAGACGCGCCCAAGTACGCAATATTACAAGTTTTAACCAGCGCGTTGGTGCGCAGTTCAGAAAGAGCATCATACTTGTCGTGATTGATGATTTACACACGATTTTAAAAGATAAGAATACCTATGCATATAATGCATTGTTACAGCTACTTACTAAAGGCAAGTCGTTAGGCATTCATTTAATAGTCAGACAATCTGATATGTCTTATGATTTAAGATTTGAATTACTACGCTTGTTACAAACGCGCATATCATTATTTGATCCAATGCGTAGAATTATGAATGGTTCAGAAGAGTTATCAGAACATCGTGCAGATTGTCTGGTGCAATTGCCGACAACTTCTAAGCCGACACGCATTACATTAGGGTCAATTTCTGAGCGTGTACTTAAAGATGTTCTTGAGCACATAAAGACTCCCAATTTATCATAAAGATGGTGGAACAATGATAACAAAATATCATTTTATAGGAATAAAAGGCGCAGGTATGAGTGCGCTTGCACAAATTTTACGTGGACTTGGACATGAGGTTCAGGGGTCAGATATAGAAAGTGAAGTGTTTACTGAATTTCAACTGCGCGATAAAAACATTCGCATACTTCCTTTTGATGCTAACAATGTAGAAGAAGGTTATATCTATATTGCAGGCAATGCATTTAATGATGAACACATGGAAATTAAACGTGCAAGAGAGCTGGGATACGAAGTTATACGCTATCATGAATTCCTGGCATCATTTATGAAGGACTATGTATCAATTGGTGTGACAGGTGCACACGGGAAAACATCGACAACAGGCCTTTTATCTCATGTGATGAATGGTGATAGTAAAACAACTTATCTCATTGGTGACGGCACCGGTGTAGGCGTTGACGATAGTGAATTTTTTGTCTTTGAGTCGTGTGAATATAAACGGCATTTTCTGAGTTATCATCCGGACTATGCAATTATTACGAATATTGATTTTGATCATCCGGACTACTATCAGGATTTAGAAGATGTGGTAGATGCGTTTACAACGATGGCAAATCAAGCAAAAACGATTGTTGCATATGGTGGAGATAGTCATGTAGAAGATATGCAGCTATCGAAAGATGTATGGTTATATGGATTCGACGAGGCTTTTGATGTGTGTGCCAAACAAGTTGAAGTCACGCATGAGGGCACTCGATTTGATGTGTATATTAAAGAGAGTTATTATGAGACATTTACGATTCCGCTATTTGGAAATCATCATGTATTAAATGCGCTTGCAGTTATTACGATATGTTACTTAGAAGAACTTAATGTGGATAATATTAAACAAGCCTTTATGACATATGAAGGTGTGAAGCGTCGTTTCACAGAGACAAAAATTGACGATTTAATTATAGTCGATGATTATGCACATCATCCAATTGAAATTAAAGCAACGCTTGAAACAGCGCGTAAGAAATACCCGGATAAAGAAATTGTCTCAGTGTTTCAACCACACACATTCTCACGTACTAAAACATTTTTAAAAGAATTTTCTGAATCGCTCAGTCAGTCAGACCATGTATACATAGTGGATATATTTGGTTCGGCACGCGAAGAGAGTGGTGACTTATCAAGCGAAGATCTTGTCTCAATCACACAGAATGCTTCATTATTAAAAGTGGAAGACATCGAGATGCTTCATAAGCATAAAAATGCAGTGATTATTTTTATGGGTGCAGGAGATATCCAGAAATACGAGAAGACATTTACAGAAAGTTTAAAATAAATTGACGGCTTAAGTTTAACTTTGTAAATTTAGGTTATAATTAAAGAAAAATATGGAGGTAGTATATATGGATTGGGAAATAATTTTGTACATCTCAGCAGGTGTTGCAGCACTTGCGTTTCTTATACTTTGTATAGGCTTAGTCGTTTTACTTTTATCAGTGAAGAAAAACTTGGATCACATCTCTAAAACACTTAATGGTGTTGAAGGTCAGATACAAGGTATTACGCGTGAGACAACTGACTTATTGCATAAAACAAATCGTCTTGCTGAAGATTTTCAAGGTAAGTCAGAGCGCTTAAATTCTGTAGTGGATGCAGTGAGTGGTATCGGTAGTTCTGTAAGTAATTTAAACAACTCTGTCGATAAAGTTACACATTCTATTACATCAAACATTTCTCAGAATGAAGAACAAATTTCACAAGTCGTGCAGTGGTCAAACGTAGCGATGGAATTATTTGATAAGTGGAAAGTACGTCAAGATAGACAACAGGCGTACCAAAACCAATATCAAAATAACGATACATCAATGAAGTAGATGTCATGTTAAGAATAGGGGTGGATTAGATGTCTAGCAATCTCCCGGTAGTACGAGATGAATTGGGATTAAAAAATCAAAATGTTATCTATAGAGACGTTACACTTGGCATGGTATTTGGATTGATGATTGGTACATTTATTGGACACTTTTTAATTCCACGTGGACAAAAAGTATTACGTGAAGATGAAGCGAATACGACAGCGCCACTAAAATTAGAAGAAAATACATCACCAGAACCAAGTCCTCTTGTTGTACAAGAGTCCTCTGAGGTACAAACGGTTCCGGAACCAATAGCGACACAAACTGAAGATGAAGACGCGGGAAGTCAGGTTTTACCTGATGTGTCTGCAGAAAATAACCGTGTAGTGGATGTTTCTAAATATAATAATAAGTGATTTTAAATAGAGATGAGCGTGATAAATGCGCTCATCTCTAATTTTGTGGTTTAGTTCTTGATAATATATGATAATATAGAAAAGAAAACGATTTCAAAGAGAATCGAGGTATATTATGACTGTAACAATTTATGATGTGGCAAAAGAGGCCAAAGTATCAATGGCGACCGTATCACGCGTTTTAAACGGAAACCCGAATGTTAAACCTGAAACACGTAAGCGTGTAAAAGATGTAATTGACAGGCTCAATTACCGACCGAATGCAATAGCGAGAGGACTTGCGAGCAAACGCACAACGACAGTTGGTGTGATTATTCCTGACATCTCCAGTTTATATTATTCTGCCCTGGTTAGAGGACTTGATGATGTTGCTGAAATGTACCAATACCAAACGATTATTACAAATACAGACTTTAATCCGAGCGCTGAGCGCGACGCGTTATATAACTTTATGAGTAAACAGGTAGACGGAATTATTTACCTTGGTGGTATTTTAAATGAGGATACATTGAATGATATCGAGAAGGCATCGATTCCAATTGTGTTATGCGGAACAAGTGAAAATGATGATAAATTCGCGAGTGTCAACATAGATGTTGAAGCGGCAATGGACACTGTAATTCAGAATTTTATCGATAAAGGACATACAAAATGTGCATTTGTGAAAGGGTATTACTCACAACAACTGATGCAGCATTTTGAGAATGGCATCAGACGCACGTTTAAGCGGAACAACCTGGAGTTCAAAGAAGACTGGATCATCGATGGTTTTAGTAAATATGATGAGGCACCAGAAATCTATAACATATTAAAAGAAAAAGAGTTAGACATCGTTATCTCAATGAATGACGCAATTGCGATTGGGATAATCCATGCAGCACAAGAAGACGGAAAAGTTGTGCCTGATGACATGGAAGTCTTAAGCTGTGCAAACACGCGACTCGTACATATGTCCCGTCCAACAGTATCAAGTGTGAGAACACCACTTTATGATATCGGTGCAGTGGGCATGCGTTTACTGACGAAATACATGAAGAATGAAGAAGTCGACGAACCGAACGTAATCCTGCCACATGCGATTGATTATAGAGATTCGACGAAGTGAATTAAAGAATTTAAGAAGCACACTAAAATCCATAGGGATAATTAGTGTGCTTTTTGGTTGATTTTGCAGTTTCGTATGAACGTGCTACTGCTTGTCGCTTCTCGCGTAGAGGATAGGTTCTGTATCTTCTACACGACGTTTCTCGCGTAGAGGATAGGCTGTGTATCTTCTACACGACAGTTTCTCGCATAGAGGATAGGCTGTGTATCTTCTACACAAGGCTTCTCGCGTAGAGGATAGGTTCTGTATCTTCTACACGACGTTTCTCAAAGTAACTAAAATTAACTAATCCTCTACAAATGTACCAACAACCGATTGAGCATAGACATGTTTTTCTCAACAATTTCTTCACGTCTTGGAATTTTCATGTAATCATCTAAATCATCTTCCCAATTCATAGGAAACGTACTTGGACACTGTGCAGCATACCTATCAATGAATGCTCGCGGCAAAATTCCACGCGGCGGCGTAATATCATTCATCGCAAGCCATATCTGTGCCCACATTCTCGGCACGACTTCCCACAAATTATACCCGCCGCCACCAACAGCAATCCATTTACCATCTGTATATTGTTCAGCAAGTTCA
>JBGYPO010000020.1:0-14349 GCA_041838435.1 Aliicoccus sp.
CGAAGAAACTTAATATAAAGAACGGGATCGCAAATCCGAGACAGTACACGACCATTAAGAATAATGCATTGTTCGGGTTTGTTGCGCTCATTGCAAAGATTGCACCAATGATCGGTCCGTTACATGGTGTCCAACCTGCTGCAAATGCCATACCGATTAATATAGAACCAAAATATCCTGACGGTCTATTTTTAAATTCAAATTTACGGTTTTTTAATAAGAAGTCGAACTTGATAACGCCTGTAATAACAAGACCGAATACGACAATCAGTATCGCACCGAGCTGACGAATTAAGTCCGCATGCTCTATAAAGAATCCACCGAAAAATGATGCACCAAAGCCAAGTGCTATATAAATTAAACTGAATCCCATTAAGAAAAATAATGTATGTAACGTTGTTCTGAAATTAAATTTTTTATTTTCAACCTCATTATAACTCATGCCTGTTATATATGAGACAAATGCTGGGAACACAGGCAACACGCAAGGTGAAACAAAACTTAATACACCTGCACCAAAGGCAAGAAATAGTGTCAATTCACTACCTGTCATATGAAAACCTCCATTCCCATATAGTGTAACAAATTGGGACGGAGGTTTTCTATATTGTTTATGAACAAATTTCTACAAAGCCTTACACTCTGTTCTGTAACTGATACATATTATTGTATATGCCACCGAGACGAATTAATTCATCATGTGTCCCGCGTTCCACAATCTCACCTTTATTTAGGACAAGGATTTGGTCTGCATTCTGAATTGTCGACAAGCGGTGCGCGATTGCAAGTGTCGTTCTGTTTTTTCTCATTTTCTCTAAAGCCGTTTGAATTTCTTCCTCTGTCTCAGAGTCAATGTTTGCTGTCGCTTCATCCAGAATGAGAATCTTCGGATCTACGGCCATTGTTCTCGCAAATGCTAAAAGCTGGCGTTCTCCACTTGAAAATGTACTACCCTTCTCAAGTACTTTATGTTTATATCTCTCCGGCAAACGCCCAATAAAGTCATCTGCACTGACAAACTCGGATGCTGCCTTCACTTGCTCAAATGTCATTGTTGGATGGTACAACTTAATATTCGATTCGACAGTTCCATAGA
The DNA here is from genome assembly GCA_041838435.1 of Aliicoccus sp. Lineage (GTDB taxonomy): Bacteria > Bacillota > Bacilli > Staphylococcales > Salinicoccaceae > Aliicoccus. The sequence goes on from JBGYPO010000020.1 coordinate 1,097, forward strand.
ATATAAATGCATCTTGCAAAACAAGACCAATATTATTCTTGAGTTCATCTACATGATAATCTTTGATACTGTGTCCATCTATTAATATTTCTCCGCGTTCAAATTCATAGAATCTCATAAACAAGTTGATAATCGAACTTTTACCTGAACCTGTATGACCAACCAGTGCAACAGTTTCTCCAGGATGTGCAACAAAAGAAATTTCTTTTAATACATCACGTTTCCCATCATAACTAAACGTCACATTTTTAAATTCAATTTTTGCATCACTAATTTTTAATGTTTCATTGTTCTTTTGTTCTGGTTGTAATGTATCGTCATCCATAAGTGTAAATACACGACTTGCAGACACAAGTGCTTGCTGCAATACGTTTAAACTCTGTGTCACTTGGTTAATCGGTTGGAAGAATCGCTCGAGATATTGAATAAATGCGAATACAACACCCGCTGTGACTGTGCCTTCAAAGCTGAGCACTCCGAAGTATGCAAGAATTAATCCAACACCAATCACATAAATTAAACTCATCAATGGACTGAGCAGCAGACCATCTAATCGAATGGTTCTTAAATTATATTCGTAGTGCTCTTCATTAATTTTTCTAAATTCACGTTGCAAACGCTCTTCTTGATTAAAGACCTGAATAATTTTCATTCCTTCAATACTCTCAGCAATTTTAGCGTTCAAATCACTTAGTAATTGACGTGTATGTGAGAAAAATCGTGCTGAGAACTTACGATATATAGCAACTACGATTAAAACTACTGGAATTAATATCGCTGCAAGCATTGCAAGTCTTATATCTAAGATCAGCATCATGACGAAAGAAGAGACCATCATAAATCCTGCCATTAAGAATGTTGCAAGCACACCGATAAACATCTCAATAATTGCTTCTGTATCATTCGTCAAGCGAGAAACCACGCTTCCCCCTGGGACGCGGTCAAAGTATCTCATGCCGAGCTTTCCAATTTTTCTAAACGCATCGATTCGAATTTGTTGAATGACTCGAATCGCTAAATACTGCAGGAAATACGTTTGGAAGTAGGTTGCGATGACTCCCCCAAGTGTTATCCCAATAAATGCAATAATTAACAGCATTATTTCGTTTTCTGGGAATATATTTGGCGTCAAGTAATCATCGATGAAAATCATCACGAGAAATGGTGTTGCGATACCTGTTAATGTTGAAATAACTAACATGGTTAATACAACTGCGATTAATCCCTTAAACGGAAATGCATACTTTAGCAACCTTACGAGTGTATTAATCTGGTCTTTAAAGGTTAAATTGATTTTATTCTCTTCCATCAATGTCACCTCTTTCTACCATATCATCCAAGTTAGACTCAAGTTGGCTGCGAAGACTCTGTGCTTTGAACGTATCATGGTACCAGCCCTTCGATGCCATCAGCTCATGGTGCGTCCCCATTTCGGTAATCGTGCCGCTTTCCATAACAACAATTAAATCAGCATGCGCAACTGCACTCATACGGTGTGCGGTAATAATATTTGTCTTACCTTCACGCGTATCTTTTAAATTACTTAATATTGCTTCTTCTGTTTCTGCATCTACTGCAGATAATGAGTCATCTAAAATTAACACTTCAGGGTTTGAGATCAATGCACGCGCAATTGAAATACGCTGCTTCTGACCACCCGATAAAGACACACCACGCTCACCTACTACCGTGTCATATCCTTCTGTGAAACCTTTAATATCCTCATGAACATATGCAAGTTTTGTTGCTGTGAATATTGCTTCATCATCTATCTCTGGATTAATGAAGGCGATATTATCCCGAATAGAAGTAGAGAATAAGAAGTGATCTTGTGGTACATAACCAAACTGCTCTCTTAGAAGATTAATTTTATAATCACGCACCGGATATTTACCATACATAATATCTTTAGCATATAATGTATCGAACTCTCTTAAGAGGAGACGTATAAGCGCACTCTTACCAGATCCTGTACGTCCAACAATACCAACCGTTGTCCCTTCTTCGATTGTAAAGTTAACATCGCGTAATCCAACTTCTTCATCCTCTGGGAATGTAAACGAACCAATATCGAATACAATATTTCCAGATGGACGTTCCTCTGTTAAATAATCTTCACCGATATTATTTTGTGTATTCATTATTTCTTCAATACGTTCGTAAGATGCACTGCCTCTTTGTACAAGGTTAAAGAACCAGCCAAGTGCAAGAAGTGGCCAGACCATCATGCCTAAGTATGTCGTGAAAGTAACAAGTTGTCCGAGCGTTATTTCATCTGCAATCACCATCTGAGCACCATAGAAAATTGATAAGAAGTAACTCACTCCGATAACTGCCATAATTGTCGGATCAAATAATGCATCGATTCGTGAGACCTTTAGGTTTTTATCTACGACATCTTCACTCAGCTCTACGAAGTCTTCTTCATCCGCTTTTTCATAACCGAATGTTTTAATGACCTTAACGCCTGCAATACTCTCAGACGTTTTGTCGTTAAGTGAACTGAAAGCTGCCTGCGCTTTTCGGAATCCTTTATTTAAGAGTCTTCCGTAATAGCTCGTCAACACAACCATAATTGGCAGTGGAATCATTGCGATAAGAGTTAGTTTAGGACTAACAGTAAGTGCCATAGTGACGAGCACTGCACCGCCGGTAATTATTGAATCTGCAATCGTTAAAATACCTGCACCTGCTGTACCTTGAACAGCGTTGATGTCATTTGTTGCATGTGCCATTAAATCTCCCGTTCTTCTCTTTTGGAAGAACAGCGTACTCATATCTGAGTATTTTTTATATAGGCGCTCTCGCAGCGTTTTACCGAGTCGAAATGCCGCACCAAATATAAAGACACGCCAAAAATATCTAAATATGTATGTCAGTACACCAGCTATAACAAGTATCGATATCAAAATCGTTAAGTTACTTGTTGTTAGTGTACCCTCGGTGATAAAGTCAATAAATCGACCGATGATTTGTGGTGGAATTAATTCCATTAAAGCAACTAAAACTAAAAAAAGAACACCACCGGTATAGTATTTCCATTCTTTCTTAAAGAACCATGATAATTTTTTGTATACGTTCATGACGCACCTCCATCCCTAGAAAATTGTATCATATATTTCGGGAATTGAAATAAAAAAATGACTTACTTACGAAAAATCGTAAATAAGTCTGAGTCGCTTAGAAAAAGAACATGATAAACCCTGTTGAGCGTCCGATTACACGGAATAACATCATGGTTAAACCAACGATAATTGCAATGAGAATCACTCTGTTTCTCCACGCTTTTTTCTCAGCAGTGGGTGGTTCCCCTTGTTCCTCCCTAACTTCTTCATCTTTAATCTCCTGAAGCAGTTCCTGTTCTATTTCTTTATTGATTTCACTATACTTTTCATCCAGCAATTCATCTTTTAATGGTTCTTTTGATTTACGCACTTTCGGGACGCCACTATATCTGACCATTTTGTTCACTTCCTTTATAGGAAAATTATAATCTCAAGCGATAATATGACAATTCATCTTCTGTTTCAATATCAAGTGGAATCGAACCATACGATTTTAGTATCGTCGTACAATGATCGAACTCCGTTTCAGTTAAGAAACGCGGTTGCCAAAACGTCTTTAAGTTGTTGCTGTAAAATGGATATAACCTGAGTTCAACTTCGTCATCATACACAAGTTGTGCAATCATACTGTATGGTGCCACGTGACGTCGGTTGTATTCACCATTACTATTAAATACACCGTTACCGATACTATAAACTATTTTCTTGCCATCTATTTCAGCAATTTCCTGAGCCATGTGTGCACCGTGACCAATAATTAAGTCCGCACCCGCTTCAACGAGCGCCTGTGCATAGATACGCTGCATCGGATTAACATCTAAAAAGTCCACACCCCAATGCGCAATAACAAGCACCTTACCATCTGGATGCTGTTGTTTTTCTTCACGTATTTTATTCATTATGCCGCCGCTTAACGATGCCACACCTGGTTTGTTGCCGATCGCGTAAAAGTCAAATTCCTTATACATCGGATTACGATGCCAGTATGCGTTAAATATACTTGTGCGGATACCGTTTACGTTTAAGATATATGGTTTCTCCGCTTCTTCCTGCGTCATACCTGCGCCAATAGAAGGTATTTTCACTGAATTGAAAGACTCAACGGTTAAGCGCAACCCTTCTTCTTCCATGTCCATTAAGTGGTTGTTGCCGAGTGTCACAAGATGAATATTCTCTTTTTTGATTGATGCCGCCGTCTCCTTAGGATCACTATAGAGTACAAATGGTTTGCGCGTTTTTAACTGATTTGTTGTGTGATGTGATATCGCCGCTTCAAAGTTTAAAATATTAAAGTCACTCTTAGTTAAGAAAGGTCTTAAGTTATCGAATGAATAGTTTCTCGTCTCTTTTTGAAGTGCATCTACCTGGGCTTTACGCTCTCTAATTTCAGTATAAAACTCACCAAAGTAGGTATCTCCCATAATACTCATGCGGAAAGGCTTATTGTTTACTTTAAAAACCTTAGGTTTAGGTGCCTTTTGAGATTTAGGATTGACAACCGTATCAATGACACGTGTGAGTAATTGATCCCGGTGATATGCATCTGTCGCACCCAGCACGACAGAAATATATTGTTTTCCGTTATGTCTTGTATCGACAATACCAATCGAATCCTGATGTCCAAAAAATATACCGTGATTTATTTTACCGTGTGTGTATAAGTTTGTAGGTGTGTACAACACTTTATCTTTAAAATGGAATGTACGCATTGCGAGCATATCTGAAACGAATGGATATTTATTAAATAACTCTTTTCCTACATTAAGTAAGTTCGTAAGTGTCAGCGCTTGGTTCATATTCGTTATTCTTCTGCCGCTAATATTTCTACTTGCATCTAAGTCAACACCAAGTCTCTTAGCCTCTTGCTGGATGACACCCATCGCTTTTCTATTGCCACCTATCACTTGATGTGCGAGCATCAACAGTGCGTTCGGCGAATGATTAAATAACCCTGCTGCTAGTAACTGATACAGCTGCACCTTATCCGAACGCGATAAAGAAATACTCTTAGGTGCCTGGTTGCCTTTAATTTCAGTGGCACCCGGTGTATACGTGTTTGAGAGTTCTAGTTTACCGGCAAATATCTGGTCCAAAATCGCATTCATCATGATTAAGCCGCCAACACCTTGATTTTGGACAGCTTGAATGTCACCAGTTTGCGCTACCATTTTACCTGTTCTCATATCAAACGTCGCAGCACCATAGTTTGAAGCATGCGGGTGATTTAAAGAAGGAATCTTACTTTCCTGCTTATTCTCGAGTGCGCTCACAAGATTATCTCTCACATGTTTAAAATCTGTTGCGCGTGCCGACCCTTTTAATAGTACAACGTCATCTGCATTGACGATGTTCGCCACGCGTTCTGCCATTTCGCTGCTCTTTTCGAAATAACCACCAATCATCGTTTCAGGTAATTGTTTAAGCGTGTGTTTTATCTCTTCACCGTGACCAAATACAAGATCAATCTTTTCCTGCTTTAATGTTTCAGCAATTGCCTCATGACGGGCTTTCGCCTCCGGACCAAGGTTGACTATCCGACCTAACACAGCGATAGACTTACCTTGATGATTCTTAGCCATGCTCGATAATACTTCAATACCTTCCATCATCGAGTTTGGTGTGGCATTCCAAGCGTCATTGATGACAGTGAATGATTCGCCTGATTTCGTTTGATGATTCTCAATATTTTGCACACTTTTATTTGGTTCATAATTTTTTAGAAGTGGTAGAGCATCTTGTAAATTCACATCGCTCAATTTAAGTGCAATTAACACTGCAGCAATATTTTGAGCCATGCCGCGTCCATGCAACGATGAGTTAAATGTAACCGTTTCTCCGAGAATGTTTATTGTGCCTGTAATCCCGTCAAGCGATTCAGTAAAGCCTTCGATTTTGACATGACTTTCATCAGAGAATCCGTACGTAATTATATTCTTATTATAATTTTTAACTTCTTGTTCAACAGTGTCATACTCCAACATGTCTCTATTGAGCAATACATGACCGTTATGATTCATACCTTCAGCAATTTTAGATTTTTGGATCGCTGTTTCATGTGCAGAGCGTTGCTGCCCGCTGTCTATAGAAGTAATAATCGCAATGTTCGGCGGATACTTTTTCATAATCCCACCTGAGCGCATCCATAATGATGAGATTGCGACCTCGACCACAAGATGGTCTGGATCAGTAATACTCGTCGCCATAGTCAGCGGTACACCTGTTCGTGTATTATGGTTTCCGCGTGTTGCTATGACGCTTGATGTCTGACTTAATATATGTTCGAAAATAGATTTAGTTGTCGACTTACCTGCAGTACCTGTTATCGCTATGACATTACCTTTATATTCTTGATACGCATAATCCCCGAGTAAGTTAATCGCTTCATATGTATTTTCCATAACATATTGTGGTATTGAAGGATCGATATCCAGTTCACGATTTACAATGACGCCTGCAACTTTATCTGAGAAATCAATGAATTTCTCATGCGTGTCATCCCATCCTGCATATATACCGCGATTCCCTGAACCCTTATGCCATGTGTCAGTGTCGATTGCAATAAACATGACTTTTTTGTCGGCATTAAAGTCAGTTTCTGTCTGACTCTTATTGATTGCAACAGAATCCACGTACCAATCTTCACTCGGTGGATTGACCCAACGTCCTGGTAATATACTTTCAATAATCTTTTTAGAATAATTCATGTAGACCTCCACGTTCAATGATTACTTTGTTTAATAAACTGATACAATTATATCATGAAGCATGCGTTCCGCATTACATTTACAGGAGTGATTGTGATAATCATGGACAACAATTATTTACCCTCTTCTATATTTAAAGGAATATTTGGACACAATATAGATTCGTACCTAATTTCCCTTGAAGGTTGGAGACGTGGCCTTACACTGACATGGTACCGTGAGCAAACACCACTAAATCCATTCAATCACACAACAGACACGGCGATGAAACTATTTAGCTTGGAATCTAAGAATGGAAAGAAACATTTCTTTTATCGTTCGCGTGGTGACCTTGTTGCGAACGAATCGACACAGATCGGTATCAGTAAACAAGAGACAAAAGAAGTACTTGAATTCGCAGGCATTAGAACACCCGAAGGTGGCACATTTACAATACAAGAACGCGGGAATATTCTCAAATGTGCAAATGACATTAAGTATCCCGTCGTTATTAAACCGCTGAGTGAAAGCATGGGCCGTGGTGTATTTACGGATATAAATAACGATGATGAATTAAATGAAATACTCGATCACTATGAAACGTCACGCTATAAAAATTTAATTTTGGAAAAACATTACTTTGGTAATGAATACCGGATTTATGTTGTTGGAGACGAAGCGATTAGCTGTGTGTATCGCGAGCGTGCATCAATTATCGGTGATGGTGAGAAAACAATAGAGCAGCTGATCACTGATAAAAATAAACTGCGCAAGAAGAATCCAAATTTAAAAAACAAACTGATCAAAGTTGATTATGATATTACGAGACAGCTTACACGCCAGGGTCTCATGACTTCATCCATACCGGATAAGGGCGCACAGATATTTTTACGTTCAACATCGAATTTATCTATCGGCGGAGAACCATTTGATGTGACAGATGAAGTTACTGATGAAATTAAAGCACTTGCTGTCAACTCTTTAAAAGCGATTGGAAATATGCCACATGCCGGTGTTGACGTGATTATCGACCCGGAAGATGCTACACAGGGTGTCATTATTGAACTAAATCCAACAGCCGGTATCACGTTCCATGTCTATCCGTTTAATGGCGAGATGCGTGACGTACCGGCGCGTATTATTGATTACTACTTTCCTGAAACGAAAGATGCACCTAAAAATAACTTCATCTTTAACTATAAAGAGGCCACTGATATTTTAAAGGATGCACAATATAATCATTTGGAAATCGCGCCTTGTCCGTCTGGTGATACAGAGAGTACAACAGTTATCATGCGTGCTAAATCCATTTCAGATGCACGCATTTCCCGCATTAAACGCTCAGCTCTAATTTGCCAATTGAACGGTGAAATTAAGCGCTTAGATAAAGGGACTATCTCGCTTAAGTTAGTCATCAGTGGTCGCAGCCGGTTTGAGCTGTTTTTAAAACGCATGAAGCGTCGCTATCCAGACTATACAATTGGACTGACACACCAACCCGCACCTACTGAAAAAAATTTATACTTCTATCGCGGGATTACTATTAAATAAAAAGACATGCTAAGTGACTCTTAGCATGTCTTTTGTTTATAAATGCACGTTTTATTTATTGCGTTCTTTCATTTTCTTACGTGCTTCTTTAGGATTTTCATTTGACTTGTTCATCATTGATAACATTTGATTAATCTTCTTTTGTGATGGCTTTTGTCCCATCTGCATCATCATGATGCGCAGCATCTCTTCATTAATTGGTGGGTTCTTTTGTAAATAGCTCTCCATATATTTACGTGCTAAGAAGAAACCTATTGCAAGTCCCCCAACAAAAACGATGAATACAATAACTATCCAAATCCAAGTATCCAAAACTTTCACCTCATTTTATCTTTAACCCTTATAAATTCTACATGATTAAAGACGCGTTGACAAGATTATTTGTCTAAAATCTTATTTACCACATTATCGACTGTAAAACCGAAATACTCGATGACTTCATCGCCTTTGCCACTTTCACCAAAACGATCAATCGTCATCAATTTACCATTCATCCCGACAAATCTATGCCAACCGAGACTTGCTGCCATCTCAACAGCTAAGCGGTTCTCTATATGAGGGTTTAAAACACTGTCCTGATATTCTTTATCTTGTGATAAAAATGTACCCATATCAGGAATAGATACGACCTTTACTTTTACGCCGCGCGCGTTCAATACTTCTGCTGCTTTCATTGAAAGAGATACTTCGCTCCCCGATGCAAAGATAATTGCATCATCCCCCGCATCATATGCAAGGTATCCGCCACGCTTCACTCCAGATTCGACTGTTTCATAAGGCACATCAATGACTTCAACATCTTGACGCGTTAGCACAAGCGCTGTTGGTGTATCAGTCGATTCAATTGCAACTTTCCATGCAGCACGCGTTTCATTTCCGTCAGCTGGACGTATCACCTTTAATTTAGGTATTGCACGCAGACCTGCAAGCTGCTCTACTGGTTCATGTGTCGGTCCGTCCTCACCCACAGCGACAGAATCGTGTGTGAGGACATAAGTGACCGGCAAGCCCATAACCGCACTGAGTCGCATCGCAGGTTTTAAATAATCACTGAACACGAAGAATGTGCCACCATACGGATAAATTGCGCCGTGTGCAACCATACCATTCAGTGCTGCTGCCATTCCAAACTCCCTAACACCAAACCAAATATTACGTCCACTCGGATTGTCGCTCGAAAAATCTTCTTCCCCGTCTACGAGCGTTTTGTTACTGCTCGCGAGATCGGCTGCCCCACCAAATAATGTTGGTATTGTCTTAGAGAGCGCTTGTATCATCTCACTTGACGAGGCACGCGTGGCTTTTTTATCGCCTGCCTTGTAGAACGGCATACCAGAGTCATAATCATCTGGAAGTTTACCTTCAATAGCATTTACAAGTTCGGAGTGTAATTCTGGATGTGCTTCTTTATACTCTGCCATCAAGTCGTGCCATCTTGATTCTGCTGCATGCGAACGAAAGAGCATCGTCTTTTTAAAATGTGTATAGACACGGTCGTCTACTTCAAAATGTTTCTCCGGATCAAATCCGTAGTATTTAAATGCAGCTTTTCTTTCATCCGGGCCAATTGGTGCACCATGCGCATCATTTTTTCCTGATACATTCGGCGCACCATATCCAATAATCGTTTTCACTTCAATCATGGATGGTTGTGATGAAGTTTTCGCGTGTTCAATCGCAGCGTTGATTGCGTCCAAGTCATTCCCGTCGTCTACGCGTTGATAATCCCAACCATATGCTGTGAAACGACTTTTTATATCTTCTGAGAAGCTTTTATCTAAGTCACCATCTAATGAAATATCATTCGAGTCATACAACACAATTAACTTATTCAAGTTCAAGTGACCCGCAAGTGATGCCGCCTCGTGCGACACACCTTCCATCAAATCACCGTCACTCGCAAGGACATACGTATAGTGGTCGACGACATTAAACCCGTCTCGATTATAACGAGCGCTTAAGTGTTTCTCCGCCATCGCAGTACCGACGCTAGCAGCAAACCCTTGACCAAGCGGTCCTGTCGTCACTTCTACACCCTTCGTGTGACGATATTCAGGGTGACCGGGTGTTGCTGAATTTAGTTGTCTAAAGTTTTTAATCTCATCCATCTCGAGCCCGTCGCTTAAATGGAGCAAGCTGTAGAGTAACATTGAACCGTGACCCGCACTCAGGATAAAACGATCGCGATTAAACCAATCATTCCTTGGAGTAAAATTTAAGTGATTTGCCCATACAGCATAGCCCATTGGTGCAGCCCCCATCGGTAAACCTGGATGACCGGAATTCGCTTGTTCGATTGCATCAATAGATAAAGTACGAATAGTATTAATCGATAATTGTTCAATGTTCATGAAACATGGCTCCTATCTATTTATCTTTATTTTGGATGTTTTTGACTTTTTGTGGTGTCACATCATTACCAGCAGGATCGATGACAGTTGTGTTTTCAATTTGTTTCTTAAAGGAATTTTTGAAGTTCTTTAAATATTCTTGTCTTAACGTGTTTAATTCATCCAGCTCTTCTTTACTGATATTATCTGCCTTTTTCTGTTTAGCAAGTGTGTTAAGTCGCGCGAGCTTATCTTTATCTAACATAATATATCCCTCCATTATCATGTTAAATTTAACATAAAAAAGACCACCCACAAAATAATGTGAAAGGCCATTCTTATAGTTGGGGGATTATTCTCCATCTGACTCACTAGCTAAATAGTGTTGTTCCTCAAATATGTTCGTATCTTGTTCGCCTCGTTCAAATTCTGCACGGTCTATTATTTTGTCTGCCATTAGTCCATCACCATATGAGTGTTCGTATTCACCTTCACTATGATTCGTATAAGCATTATCATTTTCTATGAATGAAAAGCCCATACCTATCGTAAATACTATTGTGAATACTGCTAAGAATGATTGTATAAATTTTTTCATGGTTATCCTCCTGATAGAACACTTGTTTGTATTTAAAGAATACCAGAACGTACATTCGTAGTCAACAATAAATCGAACGAGTGTTTGCTATTGAAAATGTATAATGGTATAATTTAATTAATAAAAATAGGTACGGAGGTACACTATGCAAAAATTAACAGCACGCCAACAACAAATATATGATTACATTAAACATTCTGTATTATCTAAAGGATATCCACCAAGTGTTCGTGAAATCGGAGATGCCGTTGGACTGCAATCAAGTTCAACAGTACATAGCCATCTCACACGTTTAGAGGACAAAGGGTATATTAAACGAGATCCAACGAAGCCACGTGCAATCGAAGTGATTTCGAATCAAGATACGCACCCATATGAGCCGGTCATTCAAGTACCAGTTCTAGGTAAAGTTACTGCGGGTACACCGATTACAGCTGTTGAGAACATTGAAGAGTACTTCCCGCTGCCTGAGCATTTCACAGCAAGTCATAATAGTGAAATCTTCCTATTATCAGTTGTGGGAGATAGTATGATTGATGCTGGTATATTGGACGGAGACAAGGTAATCGTGAGAAAGCAAAATATTGCACATAACGGTGACATCATCGTTGCAATGACAGAAGAAGACGAAGCGACTGTTAAAACATTCTATAAAGAAAAAGGATACTATCGCTTGCAGCCAGAAAACAGCACGATGTCTCCAATTATTTTAGATAAGGTAACAGTTTTAGGTAAAGTTGTCGGATTGTTTAGAGAAATGTAGAGTATTAGTAGAGAATTTAAAAATCACACCCAACTTTTGATGTGTTGGGTGTGATTTTTTGTAGCTTTGAATTTTACTAATTGAAAGTCATCGGATTATATCAACAGGGTAGTAAATCATGACACCAACCTTCTAAAGCATAAAATAATTCATGAATATCCATGATGAAAAATCCTATCATGCAAATCGCTCAATCTATGTTTAGGGGTATGCTTATGATTCTCCCACACCATGTTATTAATTAATATGGAGGTTGTTTACTTCTTCTTATTTAACGACTTGAATCCGTAGATAAGAGTTAATAAAATTGCGAAAAGTATACTGATAATGATAGATGTCACAATATCTATGTTTAATAAATTCGCTAATATAAATGGGGTAACGATGATAAAAAATAATAAAATCAATTTTATTAAAATTCCCAATTTTACCCTACTCCTCTGCCTTTTTTCAATCTCTCTTAATTCTATCATATGTGTTAATAATTGTTGATTTACTTTCCTAGATAAAAAGTTTGCCCATTCTTGATAATTAGTACGTTGAAATCCAATAGAATCTCATGACTTCAATTCTGAGCAAGGCTATCTGCAATCCTTTGTGTTAAAAGTTCTTCAAGAATTTAATTATAGAAATGTTGAATATGATCGCTATACAAAAATGCAATGGATTAGGCATACCTAATCCATTGTATTTGAAAACGAATTACATGTAAAGGTCACAATTTCTTTGATTATTTTCAGATAATTACGTAATAAGATTAAGATGCATTTTAAACCTCTATAGCACAATGTAGTTTAATACTGAAAAAGATTGTTAGGATAGAGATCAGTTAACTCTCCGTGCACGGTAACTCAGGATTTTCACGTCTGTCGCACGTCTAGCTTCATCAAACGTGCGGCAGCTCCGATTTTTCATGTCTGTCGCACACGAAACTGCTCTACGTGTGCGGCAACTCCAGATTTTTGACTCTGTCGCACACGAAACTGCTCTACGTGTGCGGCAACTCCAGATTTTTGACTCTGTCGCACGTGAAACCCTATCAAACGTGCGGCAAATCAGGTTTTTCGACTCTGTCGCACGTTTAGCCGCTTCAAACGTGCGGCAACTCAGGTTTTTCGACTCTGTCGCACATAAAAGCGCTTTTTGTGTGCGACAGCTCCGATTTTTCACAATCTCCCGCACACAAATCAACAAAAAATGTGCGACAGGTCTGAATTCCATCAGCTGCCGCACACCAAATCAACTTAACATCTATTTCTGCAC
>JBGYPO010000021.1:0-10396 GCA_041838435.1 Aliicoccus sp.
CCAAAAATTTCGCCTTTACGTATTTTAAAGTTTACGTCCTGCACGGCTTGTTTATTTTTGAACGATTTGCTCAGTTCGTTTAATTCAATTAGAACATCAGACATTTTCCTCGCCCCCTACTCTTAGCATAGACATGAGAAATAAAATAATAGCTAAGAATGTGTAAAGAAAGTTCAAAGATATTACTTGCTTAACTTAAAGCCGATTCCCCACACAGTGTCGATGTACGGTTCATCAGTATGTGCTTTAATTTTTTGACGGAGGTTACTCACATGGACCGTGATGGTTTTATCCTCACCGATATAAATTTCTTCCCAGGCAAGTTCATATAAATCTCTTTTTGTAAAAATTCGCGTCGGATGCTTGATTAAGAGTTCAAGAATTTTAAATTCTTTACGCGTGAGTGCGAGCGGTTCACCATTGATTGAAGCACTGAAGTTGTCGATGTCGATGACAAGGCCATTGTGTTTGAGCGTTCTTGTTTGTTCGTTTTCGCTGCTGCGCTTTAACTGGACATGAACACGTGCGAGCAACTCTTCAACTTCAAAAGGCTTAGTCATGTAATCATCGGCACCATAGCGAAACAATTCCAATTTGTGATCGAGCTTATCTTTGGAAGATAAAATGATAACGGGCGTACTTTTATCCATGTCAGTTCTCAGTGCTTTGATGAAATCTTCGCCTGATAAACCCGGCAACATCAGGTCAAGAATGATCAAGTCGAATTTTTGGTGCTGAATATGTAAGCGCGCTTCTGTGCCGGAGTATGCTTGCGTACATTGCATGCCTTGTTTGTTCAGTGCATCAGTCACGATTTGATTGATGTGCACGTCGTCTTCAACGATCAGAATGGTATGTGAATTCATGTTTATGCTCCTTTCACAATTTTGGAAATGTTAATTGAATAGTAAATTGTTCGTTTTCTATGTTCGCTGATACTGTGCCGTTCATTTTATGCATTAAAGAACGCACGATGGATAGACCGAGTCCTGACGATTGCCTGGCGCGTGACTGATCGTCCTTATAAAACTGAGTGAAAATGTTATTTATATCGATTGAGATTGCGTTTATCGTAGTATTCATGAAATTTAATGTCATTTCATTTTGTGATTCACTACTCGTAATGGTTAAGTTCCCTATTCCGTGGATAAAATAATTGTTGATGATATTTTCTATAACACGTTCTAATGCGTGTTCGTTGGCATTAATTTTTATGGAGTGATTTGGAACATTAATGATTGGTTCACGATCCTGTTCAGTAAATTGTTCCAAAAATTTAAAAAGATGATTTTGTATATAATTTGTGATATCAATCGCTTCCAACTCTAATTCATAGTCTGGATTCTGAAGCTTTGTGTAGAGAAATAACTCATCGACAAGTGTGTTTATCTGTTTGATTCTGGACTTCGCCATCTCTATGTATTTAGTTTGGTTTTTATCGTCGTCGCTTTCTTGTGCAAGTTGGAGATAACCATCGAGCGATGTTAAAGGCGTTCTGATATCATGAGACAAACTGACTATCGTCTGATTAATAACTTCATTTCTTGATGAAAAATTCCTCTGTATAGATCTTTGGTTTTCTAGAGTTGTATTACAAAGTTCGATGAGTCGCTTGATTTCCAGCGGTCGAATTTGAGACTGGATGAACTTAAAAGACTGGTTTTCTAAAATAAATTCCATTTGATCTCCAATGTTTTTAATCTGCCTTTTATAATAAATTAAATAGATTGAGAGTCCGATAAGTGCGATTGACAGAAGGATAATTGTAAAAATCAGCATAATATTAATCCCCTTTATAAATAAAACACGATATACATTTTATTATACGGGTACATGCGGTGAATCGTCCACACGCTAAATCTTCGCGTAGAAGATAGGTGGGTTATCGTCTATACGAGGATGCTTCGCGTAGAAGATAGACTGGTTTTCTTCTATACGAGATATTGTTTACTTATAATGCAATTACATTGTCAACTCACAGTGACCTAATTAAGGGATGGAACGAGTCACTGTCAACTCACAGTGACCCAATTAGTGGTGGAATGAGTCACTGTCAACTCACAGTGACCCAATTAAGGGTAGAATGAGTC
The DNA here is from genome assembly GCA_041838435.1 of Aliicoccus sp. GTDB lineage: Bacteria > Bacillota > Bacilli > Staphylococcales > Salinicoccaceae > Aliicoccus. Next base: position 2,091 of record JBGYPO010000021.1, read on the forward strand.
ACTGTCAACTCACAGTGACCCAATAAGAGGTGGAATGAGTCACTGTCAACTCACAGTGACCCAATAAGAGGTGGAATGAGTCATTGTCAACTCACAGTGACCCAATTAGTGGTGGAATGAGTCATTGTCAACTCACAGTGACCCAATTAGTGGTGGAATGAGTCACTGTCAACTCACAGTGACCCAATTAAGAGGTAGAATGAGTCACTGTCAACTCACAGTGACCCAATTAAGGGATAGAACGAGTCACAACACAAGAAAAACCCCAAAACGCACCGCGTTTTGGGGTTTCCTTCAATCATATAATATTAATTCACCATGTGGTCGCTGCCAAAGAACGACTTGAACATATGGAAGTTTGATTCTCTTTGCATTGCAGCGATAGATGTTGTTAAAGGAATCCCTTTTGGACATGCTGCAACACAGTTTTGTGCCATTCCGCACTCTGCGACGCCACCCACGCCCATCAGTGCTTCGATGCGCTCGTCTTTGTTCATTGAACCTGTCGGGTGAAGATTAAATAAACGTACTTGTGAAATTGGTGCTGCACCCATGAAGTTTGAACGATCGTTAACGTTCGGACATACTTCTAAGCACACGCCACATGTCATACATTTAGATAATTCATACGCAACTTGACGCTGTTTCTCCGGCATTCTAGGACCTGGTCCTAAGTCGTATGTACCATCAATTGGTACCCACGCACGAACGCGCTTCAAGCTGTCGAACATTTGTGAGCGATCCACCTGTAAGTCTCTTACAACTGGGAATGTGCTCATTGGTTCAAGCTTGATTGGTTGCTCAAACTGGTCGATTAACGCAGTACACGACTGGCGTGCTTTACCGTTAATAACCATTGAACATGCACCACACACTTCTTCCAGACAGCTTGCATCCCAAGTGACTGCAGTGGTTTTCTCACCTTTAGTATTCACTGGGTTACGCTGAATTTCCATCAATGCGCCGATGACGTTCATATTATTTCTATACGGGATTTCGAAATCTTCCCAATAAGGAGTGCTCTCTGTGTTCTCTTGACGTTTGACACTCAGTTTAATTACTTTGTTCTCTGCCATGATTACTTACCTCCTTTTGATGCTGCTGAATAATCTCGCTTACGCGGCGGGATTAAACTAACGTCCACTTCTTCATATTCAAAACGTGGTGCTTCAAATGGCCCTTCATAATGTGCCTTTGTTGTCTTTAACCATTCTTCATCGTTACGCTCTGGGAAGTCCGGCTTATAGTGAGCACCTCGTGATTCGTTACGGTTTAATGCACCAATCGTAATCACGCGTGACAATACAAGCATGTTCCATAATTGACGCGTAAAGAATGCTGCTTGGTTACTCCAGCGCTTCGTATCACCGATGTTGATGTTTTGGTAACGCTCCATCAACTCAACGATTTTGCGGTCTGTTTGTTCAAGTTTGTCATTGTAACGTACAACTGTCACGTTGTCTGTCATCAATTCGCCAAGCTCTCTATGAATCACATACGCATTCTCTTCGCCATTCATGTTGAGAATGTTTTCGAATTTATCTTCTTCAACCTGTAATTGACGTTCGTAAATCGACTCATCGATGTCGTCTGTATGTTTATCTAAACCTTTGACATAATCAATTGCGTTCGGTCCTGCAACCATACCACCATAAATTGCTGATAATAATGAGTTCGCACCTAAGCGGTTTGCACCGTGCTGTGAATAATCACACTCACCTGCAGCAAATAAACCAGGTACATTCGACATTTGATTATAATCTACATACAGTCCACCCATTGAGTAGTGTACTGCCGGGAAGATTTTCATTGGAACTTTACGCGGGTCATCCCCAGTAAATTTCTCATAAATCTCTATGATACCACCGAGTTTAATATCAAGTTCTTTCGGATCTTTATGTGATAAGTCTAAGTACACCATGTTCTCGCCGTTGATGCCGAGCTTCTGGTTCACACACACATCAAAGATTTCACGTGTTGCGATGTCACGCGGTACAAGGTTACCGTAATCCGGATATTTCTCTTCTAGGAAATACCAAGGCTTACCGTCTTTATATGTCCACACGCGTCCACCTTCACCACGCGCCGATTCACTCATGAGACGCAGTTTATCGTCGCCTGGAATTGCTGTTGGGTGAATTTGAATGAACTCACCGTTTGCATATACTGCACCTTGCTGATAAACAGCGGCAGCGGCAGAACCTGTGTTAATCATTGAGTTAGTCGATTTTCCGAAGATAATCCCCGGTCCACCTGATGCCATTATTACAGCATCTGATTTAAACGACTGCATTTCACCAGTAGTCATGTTTTGTGCAACGACACCGCGTGCAACGCCTTCGTCATCAATGACTGCACTTAAGAATTCCCAACCTTCATACTTTGTAACTAACCCGTCCACTTCAAAACGACGCACTTGTTCATCCAGTGCATACAATAATTGTTGACCTGTCGTCGCACCAGCAAATGCTGTTCTGTGGAATAAAGTTCCACCGAAACGACGGAAGTCGAGTAAACCTTCAGGTGTTCTTGAGAACATCACACCCATGCGGTCTAATAAGTGAATAATTTCTGGCGCTGCTTCACACATTGCCTTAACTGGTGGTTGGTTCGCTAAGAAGTCTCCACCATAGACAGTGTCATCAAAGTGTAAAAGTGGTGAATCACCTTCACCTTTTGTATTAACTGCGCCGTTAATACCACCTTGTGCACACACAGAGTGAGAGCGTTTAACTGGTACTACTGAAAATATATCTACTTGTGAACCTGCTTCAGCAACTTTAATAGCTGCCATGAGACCTGCAAGTCCTCCACCAACAATAATTACTCTATTGTTTGCCAAATCATTCACTCCTTAATTAAATAAAAGAAAATAGAGCTTGAATTCCGATAAAGCTAACGACTAAAAATATTGCTAAGGACACATATGCGCCGATCTGTTGTGAACGGGCAGATTGTGTAATTCCCCATGTAATCATGAATGTCCAAATCCCATTCGCAAAGTGGAAAACTGTTGCAATAATACCAACAAACCAGAAGCCAAACCAGAATGGATTCGAGACTACGTCAGCAACCATATCAAAGTTTACTTCAGCACCAAAGAATACCTGTACGCGTGTTTGGAACACGTGAATTGCAATAAATATAAACGCAATCACGCCGCTGAAACGCTGCAGAACAAACATCCAGTTTCTGAACGTGCTGTACGCACCGACATTGTTACGCGCAGTAAACGCAATGTAGACACCATAGATTCCATGGAATAGTATCGGTATGTAAATAACAAAAATTTCAAGGAATAAAACGAATGGTAAGTTACCCATGATCCCTGCTGCCCAATTAAATCGTTCGACGCTCACAGTTGCTTGGTGGTTTACCAGTAAGTGTTGAAGTAAAAACACACCGAGTGGAAGTACACCAAGAAGTGAATGTAATCGTCTAAGTACAAAACTTTGATCTTGTTTTGCCACTTTTCTTCCCCCTAATCATTGGAATAATTATTCACTTAATTCATAACATCCATTTTACTCCTACACTCATACATAATCAAGGCAATTTACGGTTTATTTAACGATGTCACTATATTTTCAGCGACATTTTGTGGAATACCAATTGCTGTAAAATCAACAATTGATTTCTCTTTCATCCGTTTTATAGATCCAAATGTATTCAATAATTTTTGTTTGCGCTTCGGTCCAAGACCCTCAATGCCGTCAAGCTGTGACTGAATAGAAGTCTTCCTTCTCGTCTGTCTATGGAATGTGATTGCAAATCTATGCACTTCATCCTGTATACGCTGCAACAGATAAAATTCTTGTGAGTTACGCTTTAGGGGTACAAGCGCACCAGTCTCTCCAAACAATAATTCGTGTGTTTGGTGCTTATCGTTTTTAGCAAGACCTGCAACAGGGACATCAAGTCCAAGCTCATCTGCGAGCACGTTTTTCACAGTATTCATATGACCGAGACCACCATCTACAATGATGAGGTCTGGCAGTGGTAATTTCTCCTGTCTCACACGTGTATAGCGCCTGCGCACAGCTTCAGCCATCGTTTTGTAGTCGTCAACTTGAGTTACCGTACGAATTTTATATTTGCGGTAGTCTTTCTTTGAAGGCTTCCCATCGATAAAAGTCACCATAACGCTGACGGGATCCGCACCTTGAATATTAGAGTTGTCAAATGCATCGATGCGAATTGGTGTCTCGATATTTAGTGCTTCGCCCAGTGCGTCAATCGCACCGATTGTGCGTGCTTCGTCACGTTCAATAATTTCAAATTTATTTTCAACTGAAATCTTTGCATTTTTTATCGCTAAATCGAGCAACTCTTTCTTTTGACCACGCTTTGGCTGCAGCACTTTCGTCGGCAGGTATTCTTCTATTGTTTCAAGATTAAATTCACTTGGAATATGTACTTCTTTAGGTAATATCGATGAATTTAAATCATAGAACTGTGCTATATATCTAAAGAACTCTTCCTCAATATCGTCTTTTAAAGGGAATAGCTCTGCTTTTTTCTCAATTAAATTTCCGTTGCGAATGAGCAGGACGCTTATGCTCATCCAACCTTTTGTCACTGCATAACCAAACACATCACGTGCTGTCATGTCAGCGGTCATCATGTTTTGTTTCACTAACGTTTCTTCAATGTGACCAATTAAATCTCTATATTCTTTAGCTTTTTCAAACTCTAAATTTTCTGCAGCATCATTCATTTTTTGTTGCAGACCTTCTACAACGTCTTTCGTATCACCATTTAAGAATCGTGTGATACCGTTAATCATCTCATCATACTCAGACTTAGCCACCTCGTTGACACAAGGCCCCAGGCATTGTCCGATATGATAATACAGACATGTTTTGTCCGGCAGTGTATTACATTTTCTCAGTGGGTACATGCGGTCTAATAACTTTTTTGTTTCATGTGCACTGTAAGCGTTCGGATACGGTCCGAAATATATACCTGTCTTCGGTTTAACAATACGCGTCACCACAAGTTTTGGATGACGTTCTTTTGTAATTTTAATAAACGGATAACTCTTATCATCTTTTAATAAGACATTAAACCGTGGCTGATGTTTTTTTATTAAGTTTAATTCCAGCAATAACGATTCTGCTTCAGAACTCGTGACGATGTAGTCAAAATCGACAATTTCACGCACAAGCCGCATCGTTTTTTCATCGTGTGCCCCACTGAAGTATGAGCGCACCCGGTTCCTGAGTAGCTTCGACTTACCCACATAGATGACTTCATCGTGCTTATCCTTCATTAAGTAGCACCCAGGTTCTGCAGGCACTACAGATAATTTTAACTTTAAAGCATCCATATACTTCACCTCCGATATACAAAAAAAGCCACCTTTAAAAGGTGGCATAGCAAACATTCAAATTAAGCGTGTTTTTCAACTAAGCTTAAAAGTTGTTCTTTCGGTTGGAAGCCAACCACTTTATCAACAGGTTCTCCATCTTTGAAAAGAATTAGAGTAGGTATACTCATCACTTCAAATTCAGCTGCTGTTGCTTGGTTATCATCAACATTCAATTTTAAAATGTCAGCTTTCCCATCTACTTCACCTGCAAGTTCTTCCAGAACAGGTGCAATCATTTTACAAGGTCCACACCAAGGTGCCCAAAAGTCGACAAGTTTAACGCCACTTGAAATTTCTGATTTGAAGTCTTGATCATTTACATCTTTTAATGCCATAAGTCAATCTCCCCTTTGCTTTTCATTGGTAAACAAAGTATACACAAAATTTACTGGCAGTTTCAATAAGATTGCTCACTCTATGAGAATAATAAAAATATAATACCACCGATGAAAGCAATTATGCCGAGCACGATTAATATTCGTGCGAGTTTGTACATATCAAAGTTATCGAGTTTCATCTTACACACCTACTTCATTTCTACTATCGTGACGCCGAATCCACCTTCTGAGGGCATGCCGCCTCTGAATGATTTCACTTTTCCATGACGTTTTAAAAATTTCTGTACACCAGCCTGCAATGCGCCGGTACCTTTACCGTGAATGATTTCTACTGTCTGATAGTTTTGCAGCGTTGCTTGATCTAGATACCTATCGAGTCTAATCATCGCATCTTCATAGCGTTCACCACGCAGGTCAAGCGAACGTTTTGCAGGCGCGCTCCTCAATGTCTTCTTGACGACAGATTTTTGCACTTCACGCTTCCGTTTCTTTAACTCATCCAGTGGCAGCTTCATCTTAATGATACCCATCTGTACAACGGCTTCTTTTGTTTTTTCATCGACGGCAGTGACTTCACCTTTTTGAGAATAGCTCAACACATCGACTAAGTCGCCAGTTTTAATAATCTCATCCGTATCACGTTTCTTTTTACGCTTGATATCCGCACCCACGTACTGATCGGAAATTTGTTTTTTCTTATCAATCAGTTCATGTGCTTGAATATCGTCTAGACCGCGCGCCTTCATCTCTTCAAGTGACTGAATGATCTCAGATGCTTTTCTTTCGTTTTCTCTCACTTGACGATTAATTTCTTCACGTGCCTGATTTTGCAGCGTTTCTTTAAACATATCAAACTGCATCACTAAATCATTAAGCTCTTGATTTAACTGCACGTTTTCTTTTAGAAGAGATTCACTCTCAAGATCATTATCGCGCGCTTGCTTCGTGTGACGTTCCAGTGCCTCGATCATTTTATCGATATCGCTAGTGTCACGACCTGTCAGATTTCGTGCACGTTCCACAACAGCCGGGTTTAAACCGAGCTTGTTTGAAATCTCATACGCATTTGACTTTCCAGGCACACCCATCATCAATCGGTACGTGGGTGAGAGTGTCTCTACATCAAACTCAACGGACGCGTTCAACACGTCATCGCGTGAATAACTAAATGATTTTAACTGAGGATAATGCGTTGTTGCGATCACTTGTGATTGTTTATTAAGTAAGAATTCCATAATGCTGATCGCAAGAGCCGCCCCTTCTTCAGGGTCAGTACCCGCACCAAGCTCATCGAGTAACACTAGCGAATCTCGGTCTGCTTCTTCAATGATACGTGTGATGTTCACCATGTGTGACGAGAACGTCGATAAAGACTGTTCAATCGACTGCTCATCACCGATATCACTATAAACGGCACTGAACTTTTTAAGTCTCGCACCGTCCCGCGCTGGAACTGGAATCCCGCTTTGCGCCATTAACACAGATAAACCAACCGTCTTAAGCGTTACTGTTTTACCACCTGTGTTCGGCCCGGTAATAATAACAGCACGAATATCTTCATCTACAAATATGTCGTTTTTTACAACTTCATCCGCGGGTATGAGCGGATGAAAGGCTCCGGGTAAATGTATGCCGCCAGCATCGACTATTTCTGGCTTCGAACCCCGGATACTCACACCGTATTTTGCTTTTGAAAATATCATATCGAGATCATGGAGCACCATATCGTGCGCTTTTAAATCAACCGCAACATTCGCAACCTCACCAGATAACTCATATAGTATGCGCTCAACTTCTGCTGACTCTTCATCTCTATACTGACTGATCTTGTTCGCCATCTGAACAATCTGTAACGGCTCCATGTAAACCGTCTGTCCACTTGCAGACATATCATGGACAATCCCTTTAAATTCAGAACGATACTCAACTTTAACCGGCACGACGTAACGATTATTACGCATCGTAATGATGTTATCAGACAACATCTTGGAAGATCGCGTAATGGTATTGAGTCGCTCTTTCATGCGATTCTCTTCGCTGATGATTTTACGACGAATAGAGAGCAGCGCCTCTGAAGCGTGATCGAGGACGCGCTCTTCATCAATCGTTTCACGAATTAACCTGTGCAGAAAATGAATGTCTGACAAGCTATCAATGATAGGCGGAAGCACTTCGAGCACATGTTCTTCCTCAATGAATGATTTAAACGTGTCACCGAGCGTCTTTTTGCGATATAACATCTGCCTGATTTGATTGAGTTCAGGGACTGATAGTACGCTACCTATTTCAGCGCGCTTAACTATGCCCATAATATCTGAAATACCACTGAGCTCAACAGATTTTAGACGCAGCATTGTGACTGCATCATCGACCTCATCAATCATGCGCTCTATTGCATCAGCGCGTGTTGAGAATATATCCGGTGTCAAATGATTTTTTGTTTTATCACTCACCGCAAAATGTTTGACACCTTCAAGTATTTTATTGAATTCTAACGTACTTATTGTTTTTTGATTCATCATGTTTTCAACCTCTACAAAAAATGAGTCATATTCACATATGACTCAGTTAATCAATCCAACTCTTCAAACGGCCAC
>JBGYPO010000022.1:0-8140 GCA_041838435.1 Aliicoccus sp.
AAATATAGGAGGCGTACTATATGAAAGCAAAGTTCTTAAAAGGAAAGATTCTAGCACCTCTATCAGGTGTCGGATTATCATTACTTATGTTGGGTGCAGCGAGCAGTGACGCAAACGCACAAGAGCATCAAGTATTTAACTTCGAAGACTTTCCAAAAACAACTTCTAACGTAGGTGAACCAGATGGTGAAGGTATTTTACGGGTTGCTTACGCTTCAGATACACCTTTTTTAGGTACACTTAACTACAATATGTACGGTGGTATTCCTGATTCTACAGTACTTGGTTACTTTGATGAGCCGGTATTGACTACAAATGCAGATCAGGTGTACACAAACGATGGTGCTTTAAACTATGAAATAGATGAAGATGATAATACAGTTACATTCACAATGCGTGAAGGTGTCTATTGGCACGACGGGGTCGAAGCGACAATTAACGATTACGTTGCTGCATATGAATTAATTGGACATGAGGATTATACCGGTCCACGCGGCGGTACTCCAGGCTTCACATTATTGGAAGGGTTTTCAGAGTATCGTGCAGGTGAAGCGGATTCAATCAGCGGTATCGAAGTTGTCGATGATTATACTGCTGTGTTTACATATGAAGAGCTTGCGCCTTCACTTGTATCCGGCGGATTCTGGCAATACATTTTTGCAGCGCATAATTATGAAGGTATAGAAGTCGCAGATATGCCTGAAGCAGATCAGACACGTATCAACCCGATTGGTATCGGACCTTACAAGGTCACAAACATTACGCCTGGTGAGTCAGTCACTTATGAAAGATTTGATGATTACTGGCGCGGCGAACCTGGAATGGAAGGAATCACTTTATCTGTGGTGTCACCTGCAACTGTCGCAAACGGTGTAGCAACAGGTGAATACGACCTCGTGCGCGGATTCCCTTCAGACCAATACGTGGATGTTGCAGATATGGAAGACGTTGAATGGTTAGCAAACTTAACGTCATCATACTCGTATGTTGCATTTAAAGTTGGAGAGTTAGATGAAGAAACTAATGAGGTTGAATATAAACCGGATGAGATGAAAATGGGTGATGTGAACCTGCGTCGTGCAATGTGGCATGCAGTAGATACAGCTTCTGTTGGAGAGCGCTTCTATAACGGTCTTCGTTGGAGAGCAAACTCTCTCATCCTGCCGTACCATGATTCATTCCATAATCCTGACCTGGAAGTGCCTCAATATGATCCAGAAGCAGCAATGGCGCTTTTAGATGAAGCGGGTTACGAGTATGATGGTGACTTCCGTACAACACCTGACGGTGAAGAGTTAGTCATTAACTTTGCATCGATGAGTGGTGGAGATATTGCTGAACCAATGGCAAACTACTTCATTCAATCTTGGCGTCAAATTGGTCTTAACGTTCAATTAACGAGTGGCCGCCTGCTTGAATTCAATACATTCTTCGACTTAGTCGAAACAGATAACGAAGATATTGATGTATATATGACAGCATGGACGCTTGGAGCGGACGTTGACCCAACAATCTTCTACGGTCGTGATGCATCATGGAACTATCCGAGATTCGCAACTGAGGAAAGTGATGCGTTACTTGCTGCATTCAATGCACCGGAAGCGATTGATCCTGAAGTCAGACAACAAGCTGCATATGAGTGGCAGGAAATGATGGCACGTGAAGTACCTGTCTTCCCGACACTTTACTCTGCAAGTATGACACCAGTCTCAGAGCGTGTGATGAACTACTCTGTTGAGTTTGGATTCAACGATGACACAGCACTCTACAATATTGGTGTAACTGATTCTGAATAAATTATGCATATTTTAAAAGTGAATGGAAGTCATTAAGAATACCCCGGTGTAAATGATGTTTACACCGGGGTATTTATATACATTTAGTAATGCAGTGTGTTGCGCCCTATATCTTTTGCGACGTACATTTTCTTATCTGCAGCGTCGTAAAGCTCTGTATAATGTGACACGTCGCTCGGACAGTGTGCAAGTCCCAGCGAGACCGTTACTTTATATGGCGTAAATGATGTTGTGCCTTCTGTCTCTATGTCCAGGTTTTGATAGATGCGGTAAGTTTCTCTGATGGCCTCTGCTCTTGAAACTTTCGGCATGAGTATCACAAACTCATCCCCGCCTATCCGGTAAAGTGTCCCTACGCCTCTAATTAATGTTTGCAGCTGCTGAGTGATATCAAGTAATATCTGGTCGCCTCTAATATGACCAAATGTGTCATTTATTGTTTTAAAGTGATCGATGTCTATTATTACCAGTGCAACAGGACCCTTTATTTTCCCCATCGCTTCATTAAGAGAGCGCCTGTTTTCGGCACCTGTCAAATCATCTAAATACGTACGTGCCCGGTAGTATCTCACGAGTTCATTTGAACGATCTAAATAATTCATCTCGGTAATTGCTACAGTCATAAATATAACGTTAAGTATGGTATGTATGATAAAAAGTTCAACAGTAACCTGAGGTATATCTGTAAAGATACTTAAACTTAAAAATGAAATCAATTTTGTTATACTGAGAATAATAATTCCCATCCAAAATTTATTCACCAATTTAAAAAATTCATATATAAATAAGGCGATTAGTGCAATAATAATATATATATAAAGTGGCAGCTGTGTATCCATGAAAGGCAGTGCATATATCCAAATCATATAGATTACCGTACTCATCAAATACACAGATTTTCCTTTGTATAACAAGCCGATAACGAGGATTATAAAACTGACACCGAAATTGGGTATTAATTCAGATTCAAAACGGAAAAATGACAGAAGGACAGCAAATAAGCCATAGATTATTCCGTATATATACGGCGTATATTTTATGATCTGCTTATCTTCAATCAACCATTCCAATCTGTTGAACGCATAAGTCATCGCAACGACAATACTCAACAACACAAAAATTTGCTCAAGCATATGGTCACCTGATGTTCTATAGATTAATTAATAAGCGCAAGTGCATAGTTAAGAAATTGCAAAAAAATTATCGGAGGCGTTAATATGGCGGAACAATCTTTCAAAATTTATATTGTTGAACCCGATCCTCTATTCATTAAAGTTTTAGAACGGACGCTTATGGAGATTAGTGACGTCGTAAAGGCAAACATTATCTGTTTTACTGATGGTGAAGCATTCTTGAACCGATACGCGCACCAGGATGAGTATGCAATATATATAATCAACGATATCCTGCCAAAACAAAGCGGTACGACGCTCATTTCAGAAATACGCAGGCATGATGAGAAGGGTATCATTTATATTATGTCTAAATCGAATACATCCCGTGCGCTTGAGTTCGCAATCGGTTTAGGTGCAGATAATTTCTTTATTAAACCATTTAATTTAGATGTATTTAAAGCAGTGATTACCAGAAAAATAGAAAGAAGATCGTTCGCATGGAATTAATCTACTATGTCTATATCATTGCTCTCATTCTCGCTTTAGTCATCATTTTTTTTGCAGTAAGTTATATGCGTCAATATTATCATCAGCATAATCTAAAAAATGAAATTAAAATATACCAGGATAAATATTTCGATGACTGGTTTGATTATCTCTTCAAGGATAACACCAAAGCACCCCCTTTTCACACACAATCTGAACAAAAGGCGTCAAAACAAATATTTTTTACATTGGTTAGAAATGGTTCAACGCCTTGTGCAGAAGAGCGTATAAGTCTTTTTATATCAAAAAATCATAAAGATACCTATCAAGCGGAACTGACCAGTAACACTTGGGCGCGCCGCGTCAATGCACTCAGTGAAATTACAGATTTTAAAATTGGCGGTTTTACGCACATATACTCTGAACAGGATATCGCTAAGTTTAGCCGGGAAGAGCGTGTACTCTATTTTATTTATTTATCTCTATTCAATCAATCACGATTTGAATCACTATTTTTCTCCCGTTTAGATTTAAATGAATATGAATGCAAACTTATTTTTAATCGCCTCCCGCATGACTATTTATTGGAACTCAGAGGGTCATTCCATCTCATGATCGATGCAACACAATATGCATATATAGATATTGTATCGACTGTGAGAGATGCACAGGTCGTCGAATGGCTGGAATCACAACTATCTAATGAAAATTTGGAGGTTAGAATTCGTGCGCTTAGGAATATCCATAGTATCGGTTATATTATTGATGCAAAAAAATATGAGCCTTTTTTCATATCGGACCATTGGCAGGAGCGCATGTTCGCGATTCGGATTGCACCACTGTATGGTTCTGAGTTTAAAGCGCATGTTACTTCCCGACTCGGCGATGAACACAGAATAGTAAAATCAGAAGCACACATGCAGCTGAGCAGGATTACAACGTTGACAGAAAAGTATTTTAGTACAACGGAGGCACGCATATGACCTGGGAGAACTTTTTTACTGTTGTTGGTTTTATTATTCTTATTTATATGGTGTTCGCAATATTATTCTATTTCTTTACGATGGTGTATGCATATAAGTCATTATCCAGGCAAAGGATGCTCGCCTCAGATCAAATCGATGATGAACTGAATATGAACCTGTTTACAAAGCCCGTCTCTATTCTCGTTCCCGCATACAATGAGGAAGTGGGTATTGTGAATTCAATTTATTCACTCATAAATATTAAATATCCGGAAGCTGAAATCATCGTTATCGATGACGGGTCAAAAGACAGAACTTCAGATGTTGTTATAGAATACTTCAATATGATTCCGGTAGAAGCCAAACCCGCAAACACGTTGGAAACCAAGCCGGTGCATGCAGTTTATCGTTCGCTCAAGCATTCTAATTTAATATTAATCAAAAAAGATAATGGCGGTAAGTCGGATGCCTTAAACAGCGGCATCAACTATTCGAGATACCCATACTTTTGCTCCATTGACGGTGACTCAATACTCGATGAAAACTCTTTGCTCAAAGTAATGAAACCTATAATTGCATCCGACGGCAACGTTATTGCTGCGGGTGGAAATGTCCGCATCGCAAATGGTAACGAAGTGGATTACGGCAAGATGATTGAAAGAGAACTGTTCCGCAGACCGCTCGTTGCCTATCAAATCATTGAATATTTACGTGCATTCATGCTCGGCCGCATATTCTTAACACGCTTTAATATTGTGTTAATTATTTCCGGTGCATTCAGCGTATTTAGAAAAGATATCGTCATCAAGATGGGCGGATATTCAACAGATATCATAGGTGAAGATATGGAACTTGTGCTTAAAATGCATAAGTGGATCAAACAACACGGTAAGGATGAACGTATAGAGTTTGTGCCTGAACCGGTGTGCTGGACCGAGGCACCGACGACAGTTTCTGTCTTAAGAAAGCAGCGCAGACGTTGGAGTCAGGGGCTCATAGAAAGTTTAAACCGCCATAAGTATATGACACTGAATCCGAAGTATAAACGCATCGGGATGTTTGCCTTCCCCTACTTCTGGCTTTATGAAGCTTTAGGTGCGGTCGTCGAATTTGCCGGCTATATGTACGTTATCTTTGCATTGTTCTCGAGCACACTGAACTATCAAATCGCAATCGCACTTTTTATATGCATTATATTATATGGTGCGGTGTTCTCAATTTTCTCACTCTTACTTGAAGCATGGAGCATGCGCTCTTTTATCAAACCACGCGTTATGTTGTATTTAATCTTCCTGGCTGTCGTTGAAGGGTTTGTTTATCGGCCGATGACAATTCTCTTCAGATTGGAAGGTATGATTCGTTTTCTGACGAAGAATCAGGAGTGGGGAGATATGCAACGAAAGGGACTTGGTAATGTTAACAAAAATTAAAGTAAGTTTAAGTATTATATTGGCGGTGTCTATATTCATGAGTCATGATATCAATGCAGAAAATCTCGAACATAACGCGCGCATCACTGGAGACAGTTATGAAGTTTTTGTTGACGGAGAATGGCAAGAAATAGTCATAAAAGGTGTCAACATGGGTATGGCGAAACCTGGTACATTCCCTGGTGAAGCCGGCATTGTTTATGATGAATATTTCAGTTGGATAGAAGATATTGCGCAGATGAACGCAAATGTGATTCGCGTGTATACTCTACATCCGCCTGACTTCTACAAAGCACTATATGATTACAATAGTCAGTCCAATACGCCAGTCTACGTGATGCATGGATTTTGGCTTGATGAGGATAATATGCACATCGAAAAAGATGCATATAATGAAGTGTTGATGCAAGAGTTTATGCAAGACGCGGAACACATTATTAATGCTGTCCATGGGAATGCGAAGATTGAAGTTACACCTGGGAAGGCATCCGGTACATATCAACATGACGTGTCTCCATATGTCATCGGATGGATTTTTGGAACAGAATGGGACCCAGACTTTGTCATGGACACAAATACGCGTCATAATGACGAAACAAGTTATGATGGCAATTTTTATCGTACTGAAAATGCCTCACCATTTGAGACGTGGATTGCACGGCAGTTGGACTTTATATCGACGTATGAATATGAAACATATGCCAACTTAACGCCTATGAGTTTTACAAACTGGGTTACTACAGATATTTTAGACCACATTTCTGATGCGTCTGAGGACGATGATGCCGTTGGTGTCGACCCAAATGCTATTGCATTACAAGGCATGATGCAGGATGTTGGACAGTTTGCGTCATATCACATCTACCCTTACTATCCAGAATTTTTAAATCATGAACCGGATTATATAGAATATGTAGACCATCGCGGTGAGAAAAATAACTATGCCGGCTATCTTAACGCACTGATGGAGGTACACGATATGCCAGTTCTCGTTGCGGAGTTCGGTGTGCCTGCTTCGCGTGGACTCACACATCGCAATCCTTTTGGATGGAATCAAGGATTTTTAGATGAAGAAGAAACGGGTAAGATTGTCGAACGTTTATACGAGGATATCATAGCTGAAAATTATATAGGTGGTATAATTTTCACTTGGCAAGATGAATGGTTTAAAAGAACATGGAATACGATGGACTATGATGAATCGCATCGTCGTCCGTTCTGGTCAAATGCTCAAACGAATGAGCAGCAGTTTGGGATATTAAGCTTTGATACATTAAAGATAAAACTCGACGGAGACCTTGACGCCTGGGATAATGCACCATTGTATGAGAAAGATGACGGTGTGTTGCAGGGGATGCGCGTAGACCATGACGAGCGTTTTTTATATATAAGACTTGATTACGATAAAGACTTTACCGGCAGTTTTAAACTGCCAATTGATGTGGTACCGAATCAAGGGAACACAATGCTTGATGATGTAACAATGGCACACGGCATAGAGTTTTATATCGATATCAATGAAGCTGAGTCACGTGTATGGGTTGATGATTATTATGATTTTTATAAAATTCAATATGGACATCAGTTAGAGATGATAGAAGTGGATAACCCACTCGAGAATGACTCTGGTCACTTCAATCCAATTCATTTGACGCTTAATCGAGAAGTCTACTTACCTCATTTAGATGAGACATTACCGTTCGAATCTTATGAGACCGGCCTATTACAAGAAGGGATTGCAGACCCGGAACACGCAGATTATAATTCTCTGAATGATTATCAATGGAATAAAGAAGAGGGTTGGATTGAAATTCGCTTACCATGGATGTTGATTGGTTCAAGAGATCCTAGTCATAGAACATTTAACGGGAACATTGCTGAGGGTGATTTAGAAACTGCTGTGAATGTAGACGGTATATTCTTAGGGGCACTTGCAATTGAGGATGATGCCGTTGTCGATAGCTTTCCTAGGATTTCTGACGGTGAACTTTCACCAATGGAGATGTTTACATGGGATGAGTGGGATTTACAAGAATATGAACCAAGGTTGAAGCATTCCTATGAAGTAATTAAAGATTTGTTTGATAGATATTAACGATGAAAAGGCACTTGCATCCTGTAATTAGGGTGTAAGTGCCTTATTTTTATTGATTTTGTATAGAGAGACGAGTCAGCGAGAGCGCTCGTTGAGTCGCTCGGTCCTCTACCGTTGCAGCGAGAGCGCTCGTTGACTCGCTCGGACCTCTACCGTTGCAGCGAGAGCGCTCGATGACTCGCTCGGACCTCTACCGTTGCAGCGAGAGCGCTCGTTGACTCGCTCGGACCTCTACCGTTGCAGCGAGAGCGCT
>JBGYPO010000023.1:0-17687 GCA_041838435.1 Aliicoccus sp.
AGTTTCACATAGATGTCTGCCATCGTGTCATCAGTCAAAGCTCTCAGCTTAACCAATGGCGTATTACCGATGGATTGTGTTATGTCTTCTAACACACTATTCATAACAACACTCCTAAATATCATCTTTATACACTTACATATAATGTAACATCAATAAGATATAATCACTATCTATCTTTGCAGAAGTTTGCCAAGCTCTGATTTATCAATCCAAATTGTCGTACGGCAGAAATGACAATCCACTTCAGCGCCGCCGTCTTCTTGAATCATTGCCATAATTTCAGCCGGATCAATTGATGAAATTGCATCCAGGAAGCGTTCTTTACTACAGTTACACTTAAACGATACGGGCATCTCACTCAACTTGTTCCAATTTTCTTCACCAAGAATTGTATTCATAATCGTTTCTGGTGACATGCCTTCGTCGATTAACTCTGATACTGGACGGAATGATTTAGACATCTCCTGCAGCTCATCTATGCGTTCATCTGTTGCATCAGGCATTACTTGAATGATATAACCGCCTGCCGCTTTAATTGTATTGTCAGGATTGACAAGTACACCAAGCGCAACAATCGATGGCACCTGTTCACTTGAATAGAAGTAAAAGCTAAAATCTTCACCAAGCTCACCGGAAATTATTTCTGTAGAACCGATAAAGTTCTCTTTTAATCCGATATCTTTTGCAACATTGATATTTCCATCTGTACCAACTGCACGTCTCACATCAAGTTTCCCCTGATCGTTTAAATCAAAATGAACTTTTGGATTACCAATATAGCCACGTACGTGGCCCTTTGCGTCACTGTCAATTACGATAGGACCTATCGGTCCCCCACCCTGAATAGTAATCGTCACTTTGTCTTCGTTTTTTAACATTGCGCCCATCATCACACCCATTGTGAGTGCACGTCCAAATGCAGCCGAAGCAGTGGGCAATGTACCGTGACGTCGTACAGCTTCATTGACGATTTCAGTAGAATCTACAGCAAGTATACGGAATCCATCACCAATTCCTCTTATTAAATAATCACTCATTAAAATTTCTCCTCCATATTAACAAAAGCTGCCTAACTTCAGGCAGCTCTTTATGTTTAGTCTAAATCTCTTTTGTTTTTAGGGTTGACTGGTTGATCTATTTCTTTTGGTTCATGTGATGCATCTTCTGGTAAGTTTGTTGTTTCCGTTTCAACTTCACCATCTGATGGTTCTTCATCATCTTCAGAATCTTCATCTTCATGAAGTTCTTTTTTCAGATCATCATAGCTCTTCCCGACTGCTTCCGCGTCTTCTTCCGCGTCAAGCTCATAAACACGCTCAGGCAAGACGCCATCGTTGAATAATCCTTCGATTTGTTCACGGTCAAGCGTTTCTTCAACAAGAAGTGTCTCTGCAACTAAGTTCAACTGCTCTTGATGCTCAAGTAGAATCTCACGGCAACGGTCATATTGTCTTTTCACAATTTCTTGAATCTCTTGATCAATTTCGTAAGCAATTTTATCTGAGTATTTGTTACCAGAACCCATCTCTTTACCTAAGAATACATTGTGATCACTCTCTGTAAATTGAATCGGTCCGATGCGATCACTCATACCATATTCAGTGACCATGCTTCTTGCAATTGCAGTAGAGCGTTGGAAGTCATTGTGTGCGCCGGTTGAAACTTCACCGAATGTGATTTCTTCTGCGACACGCCCTGCAAGTAATCCAACAATCTTATCAAGAAGCTCCGGCTTCGTCATAAAGTATCTATCTTCTTTCGGCAGCATCACAGCGTAACCGCCGGCTTGTCCGCGAGGAACAATTGTTACCTTATGAACTATTTCAGCATCGTCTAAGACCATACCGATAATTGTGTGTCCAGCTTCGTGATAAGCAACAATATTGCGCTCTTTCTTAGAAATAACGCGGTTCTTCTTCGCTGGACCTGCGATGACACGGTCTGTCGCTTCATCGACATCACGCATATCAATTTTCGTCTTATCACGACGTGCAGCAACAAGTGCTGACTCATTTAATAAGTTTTCTAAATCCGCACCTGAGAAGCCTGGTGTACGTGCTGCTATCGCTTTTAAGTCGACAGATGAATCTAAAGGTTTGTTTCTTGCATGTACTTTTAAGACTGCTTCACGACCTTTAACATCCGGACGACCAACAGGAATCTGACGGTCGAAACGACCTGGACGTAATAATGCCGGGTCTAAGATATCATGGCGGTTTGTTGCTGCAATCATGATAATTCCTTCGTTTTCACCAAATCCGTCCATCTCAACGAGTAACTGGTTCAGTGTTTGTTCACGTTCATCGTGTCCACCACCAACACCTGCGCCACGCTGACGACCAACTGCATCAATCTCATCTATAAAAATGATACACGGTGCGTTTTTCTTCGCGTTCTCAAATAAGTCACGTACTCGACTTGCACCGACACCGACAAACATCTCAACAAAGTCAGAACCTGAGATTGAGAAGAATGGCACGCCACTCTCTCCAGCAACTGCTTTTGCAAGTAATGTTTTACCTGTACCCGGTGGTCCGACTAAGAGAACACCTTTTGGTACACGTGCACCAATGCGTTCAAATCTTCTATGATCTTTTAAGAAGTCAACCACTTCAATGAGTTCCTGCTTCTCTTCATCTGCACCTGCAACATCTTTAAACAATATTTTCTTCTTACTTTGGTCATATAACTTTGCTTTTGACTTACCAAAGTTCATCATGCGGTTGCCGCCGCCACCGCCGCCACCTTGTGACTGACCCATTAGGAATAAGAATAAGAAAAGAATAATTAAGATAGGAATCATTAAGAGTAGAATATTCCCCCATGGGCTTGGTTCTGCCGCTGGTTCAACATTAAATGCTAAACCGGACTGTGAACGTGCCTGTTCGGTAATCGACTCTAAATCATACTGACTATTATATGGAATAACCGTACTGAAGGATTCGTTCTCTTCTTGAGAAGCGAGACGACCTGTAACAAGATACACACTGTTTTCAGGTTGAATCGATAGTTCTTCTATATCCCCAGCCTCTAAATGCTGGACAAATTCTTGATATTGTATTTCTTCATCTAAAGTGGTATCCCCACTAATCGCTGCGAATACACCGTACATTACGACTGCTAAGATGATTAATAATATAATGTTACGGCCTGAGTTCTTAGGCATCCGTAAACCTCCATTTCTAATACAACTAAAAAAAATAATAACATAATTGACTAATCAAGCGCTAGCGTTTGACCTTAATTTCAAACTATTGGTATATTTCAGGTTTTAATAAGCCAATGTACGGTAAATTACGATATTTTTCATCAAAGTCTAAACCGTATCCAACCACAAAACCATCAGGAATTTCTGTGCCAATATATTTCACATCGACATTCACTTTACGGTTAGCTGGCTTATCAAGTAACGTAACAATTTCTACAGATGCTGCTTTACGGTATTCAATGAGGTCAATGATGGCATTTAATGTCGTTCCCGTATCAATAATATCTTCAACAAATATTATGTGACGCCCCTCAACCGATTGGTTTAAATCTTTTATGATTTTAACTTCTCCTGAAGACTTCGTTCCGGAATAACTTGAGACATCCATAAAGTCAATCTCTAAATGCATATCGAGATGTTTAATTAAGTCTCCCATAAACATAATCGAGCCCTTTAACAGACCGACAAGCAGTGGATCTTTACCTTTATAGTCTTCTGTAATTCTCCGAGCAAGCCCTTTTGTAATAGCAGTAATTTCTTCCTCACTTATTACTATTTCATTAATATCATTTCTCAGTGTCATGAGATACTTCCCTCTCTATCTTTAATAACTTTCTTTCTATTATATTATACATTGTCCCAACCGCAATAATTTCACCAGATACATTTTCAACAATTGGTATATAGGCGCGCAGATGTTTTGGTATTTTTTCATCGATAAAGATCCGAGCGACTTTTTTTACACCGAAATCAAGTCGTATTGCATCACCTAGTTTAAACGTCCGCACATGTAAAGGTACGATATCCGGGTGAATATGCAGCGTATATCCATTAAATTCATACTGACCTTGCTCCGTAATATGTATGTGCGATGCGCGCTCTGTCTCAGACACTGCACATACAGTATCATAAGCAATGACGAGTGAACGTACATTTGTATTGAATTTGGCATTTGCTGTAATAGATGCTGAAACTTTAACAATTTCTTCGATATATGCTCGACTCAGATACAGATCCCCTGAGACTTTGCGCAAAACAAATGCCTGTTCAAATGGTGTAAGACTAACCAGCGTCTGCCGTGCAATTTGAGTATCTAAAGATTTAAATTTAGCTTCACAAATTTTCATAAAATCTTCGTAATCAGACTTCACTTGAAGCAGTCCATCTGAACTTAGGTGTGGATGATTGTCGATAACGGGTATCACTTCGTTACGAATGTAGTTCCTTGTATAGTCATTCTCTTGATTGCTTGCATCTTCAAAGTAGGTCACATTTTTTTCTTCAGCATATGCATATATAGCCCGTTTGCCCTGATTCAGCAGCGGTCGATGTAATGTGAAACTATCATGCGTTTGTGTGCCAGCTATGCCTAGAGGTGGACGTGCGCTCAGCACTTGATTCATCAACGTTTCAATATCATCATCTTTGTGATGCGCCGTTAAGAGATGCATCACTTCATTATCCCGCATCGTGGTAAAGAAAAATTCATAACGTGACGTGCGTGCTGTTTCCTGCGTAAAATCTTCAGAAGATAAGCTGAGTCGTGTTATGTATAGCATTTTCTTATGTTGTACTGCGAATGACTCTATAAATGCCGCTTCATCAGCTGACGCTAATCTTAACCCATGGTTCACGTGTAACAGTATGAGGGACTGATACGTATCTTTATATTCTGTTAATAGTAAGTGCAACAGCACCATCGAATCTACACCGCCTGATACAGCAAGTGCGATATGGTCTTCTTTCGTCCACGTCACTTGAATCAAAGAGACTCCCCCTTAAAATAAATAAAGACGACTCATGACGAATCGTCTCATAATCTTTATCTTCTACCGCCGCGTCCACCACGACGTGATTCTGTTTGCTTTTTGATAGATGAGATTCGCTCTTCACTATCTTTTAAAAATCCAGCAAGCTTCTTCTCGAAATCTTCTGGTGATGGTTCTTTCTTTGGCCTCGGCTTAGGCGCTTGTGTTTTTGCCTTCTTAATGGACAGACTAATTTTTCCATCGTCTCCAATAGTCAGGACCTTAACTTCGACTTCTTCACCAACTTTTAAATGCTCGTTGATGTCTTCAACATATTGATCTGCTACCTCTGAGATATGAACCAGCCCTGTTTTTCTTTCTGGTAACTCAATGAATGCGCCGAAATTTTTTATCCCTGAAACCTTACCTTTTACTTTACTGCCCACTTCTACTGACATTTGTATTAAATATCCTCCCAGAAATTATATTCTTTTATATGATAACATTTTTCGCAATATTTTTCATTAGAATTGACTATTAAATAAAACCCCGGCAAGGATGCAACAGATTGCATCACCACCAGGGTTCAAAATCACTCTTTATCTTTGTCTTGTAAATTAAATACGATTTCACCCTCATCCGAGAGATAAAATTCACTTCTTGCGAGTCGCGCGATGTAGCGGTCATCATTCAAGCGATCGATTTGCTGTAAGAGCTCCTGCTCTTCTTCAATCGATGCTTCTAAGACCAGTTTGGACGCTGCGAGTTCTGAAGCCAGTTCTTGATTTTGTTGGTGTTGAGCAAATGCTGATACGGAAATGAAGATAATCGGCACACTTAACAGAGGGACGAATAATTTCATTCGTCGCTTCACAACTTGGCGCTCTAAATGTTTAATTTTTTTGTCTCTGTCACTTTGTTTTGTATACTTATTTGATAACTTTGTGACTTTTTGATTGTTAGTTTCCATACCTATCACACCTATATATCTTCCTACTATAAAAATACACCATTTCTGGGTATATTACTAGAAGTTATCGGCAGATTTCTCAATCTTTTCTTCTTTAATTATTTTATACATGCGTTCCACGTCTTCTTTTTTTGCATGCTCTTGAAGTTCTAACACTTCATATGTCACATGTTTTTGACCGAACTGAATTTCGAGTGTGTCACCCACTTGGACGACTGAACCCGGCTTAGCAACACGCCCGTTAATTTGTATGCGTCCGTCACTTGTTACTTCTTTCGCTAGTGTTCTTCTTTTAATAATTCGTGATACTTTTAAAAATTTATCAATTCTCATTTTTCTCACCCCTGTACTGTTGCAGGATTTTATCGAGTGGTGTACCTGTGTGAATTGTTTCTTTCATAAATGGCAGCAATGTTTTCGCATAATCCTTCTCATGCTTCACCTTATCTACTTTACCCTCTTTAGCCTTAGCGAGCTGCCAGACACGATCTAAGTCACCTATATCAGAAACTGACGCGTCGCCAAATATGTGTGGGTGTCTCCTTACAACCTTACTATTTAAACTCTCAAGGACATCATAAAAATCAAAGTAGCCATTTTTCTTACCGATTGCGCTGTGCAATGCGACCTGGAGTAAGACATCACCAAGTTCTTCAATGATATCGTCATCGCGCGCATGTTCTATCGCTTCGATTAACTCATATGTCTCTTCAATTAAGTAACCTTCAAGTGATTCGTGCGTTTGTGCTTTATCCCACGGACAGCCTGTCTCATCATCGACAAGCATGTCGAATATTTCGTTCATATATTCGACAGAACGATGACGAATATGCGTACTCTCTACGATTGGGATGTACACCGTCAACAAGTTGCTCTTAACATCCACGTGATCTAGAGCGGAGAGCGGCACGTTTGTTACAGATGCTTCACCACTGCCTGCCGCATCAACCAATGTAACTTCTGTGTCATCCGTATAATATTCAAGTAACGTCAGCTTCGCTTCCCCGAGTGACATTTGATCATACACTTGCGTAATTAATGTGTGCTTATGCGCAGATAAATCGTCGTATTTGAGCGTCGTTGCATCTAGCACTTGGAAGTGTGTATTAATAGATATACCGAGCGTTTCTACAACGGCATCAATAAAACTTGCACCACCTAACACAGAGACTTCCACATCTGAACCGCGTAGGAGCTCGGTTGTTGTTTCATAGAAAGAGGGATGTCCTGGCACAACGTAAATGATTTCTTCTGCTTGGGCGGCAGTAATCAATTTATCGACAATCGCTTGGTACACGTCTTCAAAGTGCGCATGTTCTGTATACACACTATCAAAGCTTTTAAATGTCACACCGAGCTCTTGTAATTCATCGATTGCCGGATGGTCAAGCGTGCGCGCGTATACATGCTCAGCTTCCTTTAATCTATTCAAAACACCAACTGTCATCGCATCAATATTTGAGCTGCCTAAACCTAGTATTTCTATTTTACTCATATTAATTCCTCCAGTTTTAAACTGTCTTGAATATTTTCCAACAATTCAACTAATTGATGCAGTGATTTATCTCGTAGTTCTAAGTGCATCTCGTTATTTTGTACCGAGATGTTCAGGACACGACCGAATTGTTCTGTATCAAGAAAGAGTTTTTCACCGTCAATCCGCGCTGTCGCGTTTTTAGACACATTTAAATAATAGTTTTTTCTGTCTTCATTAATTTTGTATATGCCAAACATGAGTGCATACACGCGGATGCGGACGAGCTGCAGAAGACGTTTCACTTCTTCTGGGAACTCTCCAAAACGGTCGATGAGCTCATCCTCGATATCCATTACTTCTTCAATCGTTGAAACTTTTCTCAAGCGTTTATATATATCAATCTTTGACTGCTCGTGAGAAATATATGACGCTGGCAGATATGCATCGACCTTGATTTCAATCGGAATAGACACCGGCGGCGTTTCAGCTTCAATACCGCGTTTCATTTGAACCGCTTCTTCCAGCATCTCTGCATAAAGTTCATAGCCGACAGAATCAATAAATCCAGACTGATGTTTACCGAGCAAGTTACCAGCACCACGTATGTTTAAGTCACGCATCGCAATTTTAAATCCACTGCCGAGCTCTGTGTATTCTTTAATTGCTTCTAAGCGCTTCTCAGCAACCTCAGTCAGCACTTTGTTTGGCTGATGGAACAAATACGCATAACTGATTCTATTGCTCCGACCTACACGCCCGCGGAGTTGATAGAGCTGGCTCAACCCGAAGCGGTCCGCATCATCGATGATTAGTGTGTTTGCATTAGGTACATCCACACCTGTTTCGATAATTGTCGTCGTAACGATGACATCATACTCACCATTTACAAAGTTATACATCGTCTCTTCAATTTCTTTTTCAGTCATCTTAGCATGCATGACACCAACATTTGCATCCGGCACCATCATTTGAACCTGTTCTCTTTTCTGAGAGATAGTATCCACACGGTTGTGCAGGTAGTAGACCTGGCCGTCTCGCGAGAGTTCTCGTTCAATTGCCTCTTTAACAAAGTTGCCATTGTACTCGAGTACATACGTCTGTACTGGGAAGCGGTTCTCTGGTGGTGTCTCGATAACAGATAGATCTCTAACACCGGTTAAACTCATATGCAATGTGCGCGGAATTGGTGTTGCCGTAAGCGTCAGTACATCGACGTTTGTTTTTAATTGTTTAATACGCTCTTTGTGGCGCACACCAAAGCGCTGCTCTTCATCAACAATCAATAAGCCCAAATCCTTAAACTGAACATTTTTAGATAAAATCGTATGTGTACCGATGACGATATCAATCGTCCCTTTAGCGAGACCTTCCCTGGTTTCTTTTAGTTGCTTAGTTGTTCGGAACCTGCTCATCATCGACACATTGACTGGGAACTCGTCCATGCGCTCCAGGAAACTTTCAAAGTGCTGGGATGCGAGTATTGTCGTTGGCACTAAAAATGCGACCTGTTTGCCATCTTGTACTGCTTTAAAGGCAGCGCGAATCGCGACTTCCGTTTTACCGTAACCGACATCCCCACATAATAAACGGTCCATCGGTTTGATATCTTCCATGTCACGCTTAATCTCATTTGCTGATGCCACTTGGTCTGGCGTTGGTTCATATGGGAATTTCGATTCAAAGCTATCCTGCATCTCAGTATCCGGAGAGAACTGATAACCAATCGCAGCCGCGCGTTCTTCGTACAGCTTCAAAAGTTCTTCAGCTATCTCGTTTACATTCGCTTCAACTTTCGCTTTAGCCTTCTTCCACTCAGAACCGCCAAGCTTATGCATTCTCGGTTTTCCATCATCACTTGAGACATACTTTTGAACAAGGTCCATTTGATCTACCGGTATAAATAACTGGTCTGTCCCTTTGTATTGAAGTCTCATGTAGTCATTGTGAATTCCTTGAATCACCTTGGTCTCAATACCCATGTAGCGTCCAACACCATGATGAACATGTACCACATAGTCTCCGACATTCAAATCCTGATAGGATTTAATTTTTTCTGCATTGGACATCGACTGCCTGCGGCGTGTCTTCACTTTTTTCGTCTTGTTATACAGTTCTTTTGATGTGAGAACGGCGAGCTGCATAAATGGTAAGATAAACCCTTTTTCAATTGCACCGGTTGTTAACACGATGCCATTTTCAACAGGTATATTATGAATATAAGAAGAGATTTTTAAATCCTGCAAGAGCTGATGCGTCTTCTTTAACTCTTCTTCGTCCCTTAAAATAATGTTAATTAAGTAGCCGTCTTGCAACATCTTATTGAGGTTTGATGACAGGATATCGTATTGTCCATAATAAATTTCAGTCGGTTTAACTGAAATCTTTAGCAAATGACCAATTTCAACAGGCATACTTCGCGTAAATAAGTTGAAGTATGTGTTGCCGGGCTTGTGCATCAAGCGCTCAAGTTCACCTTCTAAATAATACTCTGCGCCTTTAAATGTTCGACCCGCTTCAATCATCGACACATAAAATTGAGAAACAGAATGAATCTCTGCTTCAAATGTATTTTGAACGTTATTTAACTCATCGATAATGACACGTTGACCGTCAATATAATCGAGAATTGATATCTTTTTTTTCTGTGCGAGATGTGCATATGGGTTTAAATACTGGTGTCTCAAATCTTTTTGTGAGATTAGCGCCATATACTCATCAAGCGTTTCTTTCGCCTCATCTTTTAGCACCGGCAGCGTCTCATCAAATAAGCCTTGCAATTTCTCTAGCAGGTTATCTACTTCATCAGCTTCAAGTATAAATTCCTCAAAAGGACCGATGAACACAGAATCAATATTTTGTATCGAGCGCTGTGTTTCCGGATCAATCTCTCTCAGCGAATCCACAACATCATCAAACAGCTCTATCCGATAAAAACCAGACGGCATATATACATCAATAATATCTCCACGCGTTGCAAACTCACCAATATTAGCAGCCTGCTTCATACGCTTGTACCCGAGTGCAAATAATTGCTCTAAAAAGCCGTCGTAGTCGAGTGTATCTTCAAGCGTTACTGTACGCTCATAAGATAATAGACGCTCTTTATCCATCAGTGGCTTTAATAGCGCTTGAGCTGGAACGATAAATAACCCTGGCTGATTTTTAGCCAAGGCAGATAACGCCGATAGACGTGCTTGTTTGAATTCGGGTGACTGTTTAGAATGGTTCTCAACCATGATGTCACCGACAGGGAATGTATACACATCATCCATCAGATCATAGAGTGGGGATGCGAGTTTTTCCATCTGGTGATTGTTTTTGACGATTAACACAATGCTGCCTTTACTCTCTTGGTAAAGTGCATACAGTAATGCTGGTTTGAAGTCGTCGTTCACTCCCGTTACCATCATATTCAAGTCATCATGGTGGTTTAGAATTTCTCTAAACCTTGCGTCATTTGCTATTCGTTTATATACGATATCATTCATTGATCTCACCATTGAATGTATTCATCACTTGGTTAAATGATTCACTGATAAACATGACAGCAGCTTTTTTTGAATGTTCAATAACTGCAGCAAGTGTCTCTGAATCCGCCTTAGGAAATTGACTGAGTACGTATGCCGGTATAGAATTCCCGGGCAATGGTCGATCGATACCAATGCGGAGGCGTTTGTAACCCTCTGATGCAAAGTGTTGGTTTAATGATTTGATACCATTATGACCCCCGCCACTTCCTTTTTGACGCAACCTCAGCGTACCAAGTGCTAAATCAAGATCGTCATATAAAACGAAAATATCTTCAAGTTCAATATTATAGTAATCAACGAGCGGCCTCATACCTTCACCTGATAAATTCATGAACGTTTGAGGTTTAACAAGCATGACCTTCTCGCCATTCACTAAGCCAATACCATAATCACATTTAAATTTTTTATTATCCAACGGAATATTCAATTCATCTGACAATGCATCCACGACCATGAATCCGATGTTATGTCGTGTGTTTGTATACTTTCGACCTGGATTACCTAATCCAACAATGCATTTCATTGATTACACCTCGCAAAAATAGGCGATGGAATATCCACCGCCTTCATGTTACTTCAATATATAAATATAATTGAAAAATTAGTTGTTCTCGTCTTCTGAGTCATCGTCAGACTCTTCTTCACCAATAACTGGCACGTCTGCTTCATCAACTTCTTCGCCTTCTTCAGGCTCCTCTTCAACTGTAGGAATAACACATGTAACAATTGCAACATCATCTTCGTCTTCAATAACAAAGTTACCTTTAGAACGAATATCTGCTACAGAGAATGTATCTCCAACGTTTAAGTCAGTTACATCAACTTCAATTGTTTCTGGAATATCAGCAGGTTTTGCAGTCACTGTTACAGTGTAAGAAGGTTGTTCAACAACGCCGCCTTCATTTGTACCAATCGCTTCACCAACTAAAGTAATAGAAACCTCAACAGTTTGCTCTTCATCCATATTGATTGCTAAGAAATCGATATGAGTGATTTGGTTCTTTAAAGCATCAAACTGATAGTCTGAAACCATCACTTTTACTTTACTTTCTCCTGTTTCTAAATCAATAACACCGTTACGT
Source organism: Aliicoccus sp. (assembly GCA_041838435.1). Lineage (GTDB taxonomy): Bacteria > Bacillota > Bacilli > Staphylococcales > Salinicoccaceae > Aliicoccus. The sequence goes on from JBGYPO010000023.1 coordinate 12,019, forward strand.
CCGACTTCACGAATAACTTTTACAAATTCGTTTTCTTTTACAGAAACGCTTGTATTCTCAGTTTCATATCCATAAATTACACAAGGAATTCCACCATTGTTACGAATTTCACTTAATTCTGAGCGGTTAGACGAATTTGATCTGCTCGCTGCACTTAATTTTGCCATGGACGAGTTCCACCTTCCTTTAAACTTAATCGACAATTTGCATTTCATAATTTTAACACAAAAGCATTTCCAATTGTAGCATAAACTAGAAATTTATTAAAGTTTTAGTCAAATAACGTACTGACAGACTCTTCTTCGTACACTCTTACAATTGCTTGCGCTAATAATCCAGCAATCGACAACTCTTTGATTTTATCAATTTTCTTCTCTTCATTTAACTGAATTGAATTCGTGACGATTACTTCTTTAATCACTGACTCTTCTAAACGTTCAATCGCAGGTCCGCTAAGCACTGGATGTGTACAGCATGCATATACTTCCTTCGCACCTTTATCAAGCAAAGCTTGTGCTGCCTGCTTAATTGTTCCGCCAGTGTCAATAATATCATCGATGATAATTGCGGTACGTCCTTCAATTTCACCAACAATATTCATGACTTCAGATACATTTGGCTTCGGACGACGTTTATCGATAATTGCAATTGGTGTTTTTAGACGGTCCGCCATCTTACGTGCGCGCGTCACACCACCGTGGTCTGGAGATACAACGACAACCTCATTAAAATCTAAATCTGTGTTTTCGATAAAATAATCTGATAATAATGTTACGCTCATCAAATGATCAATTGGGATATCAAAGAACCCTTGTATTTGCGGCGCATGTAAATCTAAGACAATCACACGGTCAGCTCCTGCTGTCTCCATCAAGTTCGCAACAAGCTTTGCAGTAATTGGTTCGCGTGATTTACTCTTTCTATCTTGACGTGCGTATCCATAGTACGGCATGACTATGTTAATTGTTGCTGCAGATGCACGTTTTAACGCATCAATCATAATCAACAATTCCATTAAATGTTCATTAACCGGTTGTGATGTCGGTTGTACGATAAAACAATCACATCCACGAACACTCTCTTCAATACTAATGGAGATCTCTTCATCAGAGAAACGCTTAACCTCACACTGACCGAGTTCAATCCCAATCTTTTGTGCAATTTCTTCTGCAAGTGGCTCGTTACCATTTAGTGAAAACAATCTGAGTTTAGAATCTTTATATTTGTCTTGTAATACGTCCATGTGATCCTCCATTATTTTTTATAGTATTCAGCTTTTGTTGTTTGACGCGCACGTCCAATAGCTAAGCTATCATCCGGCACTTCATCTGTTACTGTTGAACCAGCTGCAATAAACGAACGGTCACCAATCTTAACCGGTGCAATTAAGTTTGAGTTACAGCCAATAAACGAGTCTCGACCAATCTCTGTAAGATGTTTGTCTTTACCATCATAATTGACTGTAATAGCGCCGCACCCTACATTTGTATTCTCGCCAATAGATGCATCACCAATATAACTCAAATGAGAAACTTTTACGTCATCTTTAAGTGTCGATTTTTTTACTTCTACAAAGTTGCCGACTTTAACATTTTGACCGAGATGACTATCTGGACGCAGTTGTGCAAAAGGACCAATATTTGTGCCGTTTCCAACAACAGACTGATGAATCACCGATTGTTTAATGTGTACATCATTGCCGATTTCAGAATTCATAATCTCACTGCTAGATGAAATAATAACACCTTCACCAATTGTCGTTTTACCACCGATTACAACGTTAGGATAGATGATTGTATCAGACCCTATCGTAACGTCTGCCTCAATATAAGTCGTTTTTGGATCAATTAATGTGACACCATTTTTCATATGTTTTACATTAATTTTTTCTCGCAGCGTTGCTTCCGCTTGAGCGAGTGCGATGCGGTCATTGATACCGATTGTCTCATCAAAGTTATCACATGGAAATGCTTCTACCGTCTCGTTTTCATCTCGTAATATTTTTAATACATCAGGTAAATAATACTCACCCTGTGCATTATTGTTCGTTACAGATTTTAATGCTTTAAAAAGTGCCTGGTTGTCAAACATAAACGTACCTGTATTAATCTCTTGTACTGCCCGCTCCTCTTCAGTCGCATCTTTCTCTTCAACGATACGGTTAACAGTACCTGCACTGTTACGAATAATGCGTCCATAACCATGAGGTGTTGCTGTCTTTGCAGTAAGCACAGTCGCTTTGGCACCCGTTTGATGATGGTGTTTTACGAATCCGCGTATTGTTTCAGCACTGATTAGTGGTGTATCTCCACAAATTACAATAGTTTGTCCATCTAATTCTTGTAGTTGCGATTCAAACTGCTTAACAGCATGACCCGTTCCGAGCTGTTCTTCTTGGATGACTGTACTAACTGACTCTCCGAGGTGCTGGCGCACTTGTTCTGACTTATGACCTAATACCGCATACATATCATGGACATCTGATTGCTTCAAGTTGTCGACGACATGTGCAACCATCGATTTACCACATACCTTATGCAGTACTTTTGGTAATTTAGATTTCATGCGTGTGCCCTTACCTGCAGCTAGAATAATCGCTCTTGTTTTCATAGTATCCCCCTACTTCTCAATATGTTTATTATATTTGAGTCTATATATAGATTCAAGCAATGAAAAGGACATAAAAAAAAGAGCGATATCGCTCTTTACAAGTTTATGCAATTTTATATGAATTTTGTTCTGCATAAGACATGTTTAATTCATCATCATCACGGTGATATACTTCCATGATCACATCTTGAATTTGTTGTCTCATCTCAGAATTAATTGGGTGTGCAATATCTCTGAATTCACCATCAGGTGTACGTTTAGATGGCATTGCTACAAACAATCCGTTGTTTCCTTCAATGACGCGAATATCATGTATTACAAACTGGTCATTAAATGTAATGGAAACGAGGGCCTTCATGCGATTGTCATCACTTTCTGTCTTTCTTAGCCTCACATCTGTTATCTTCATGCTAATCCTCCTATATGTCTGTCTGAATTAAGATTCATGTTGGATTTATCTTGATGCGATAACTTCTATTTCAACCTTTACATCTTTGGGCAGGCGACTTACCTCCACGCATGACCTTGCAGGTAATCTACCCTTAAAGTACTCTCCATAAACTTCATTGATGATTGGAAAGTCATCCATGTTTTTTATATAAATTGTACTCTTTATAATATTATCATAATTCAGACTATTTTCACTTAATACATGTCCAATATTTTTCATGACTTGAACAGTTTGTTCCTTGACATCCTGACTCACAACGTGACCATCTACTGTGAGCGGGATCATTCCTGATGTATACATCATGTCGTTCACCACAACCGCATGACTGTACGGACCGATTGCTGGTGCTATATTTTTAGAATTAATAGTTTCCATTTAAACTCTCCCTATTCCTTAATTGCTTTAAACTGCGCGATGCAGTTGCCACGCTCGATATTAAAACTCTGATTAAATTCGTCGATATCAGAGACACTTAATATGGAGGTGTAATCGTTAAAGCGTCTGTTTTCTACTTGTTTCGCCTCCACTAATACACTCACACCTATAACCTTCGCTTGGAATTCTTCCATAAGATTAAAGACGCCGGTGATGGAACCACCTGCACGTAAAAAGTCATCAACAACAAGGACATTGAGTCCTTCTTTTAACGTACGCTTAGATAACACCATCGTCTCAATTTTCCGAGAAGATCCAGACACGTAATTAATTGATACAGTAGAACCTTCTGTTACTTTATTATCTTTTCTGATGACCGCAATCGGTACATTTAATTGACGTGCTACAGCAACTGCAAATGGTATACCTTTCGTTGCAATTGTCACAATCGCGTCGACGTCCGCATCCTTATATAGAGTCGCAATCAATTTGCCCACATCATTCATAAGTCCCGGATCACCTATAATGTCTGACATATACATATAACCACCCGGTAACAGACGTTCCGATGACGTCAGTTGGGCCATCAATTCATCAACAATACCCTCTGCTTGTGCGGTGCTTATTTCTGGATGAAAAGTAATGCCGCCACCTGCGCCTGCAGTTGTTTTTATCTGGCCGATCCCTTCAGCTTCAAATGCTTCTTTTATAATCTTAATATCCTCACTGACCGATGATTTTGCTTGTGAGAATTTTTCAACAAAATAGTTCAAAGGAATGAGTTCATTTGGATGATTTGTCAGATGATGCGTCATCATAACTAATCGCTCACTGCGTTTATATTTCATGATTCAACCTCTATTTCCGTATTATTAAGAGATATTTTATCATAAAAGTTCGTGTTTTGTATAGTTATCCGCGTAACCTGACCCGATAAACTTCGTCACAAAAGCCACGCATTGCATTGAATAACTTCCTTGATTGACGCTCTTTTTGCACAATCCCATAGACCGTCGGACCACTCCCGCTCATCATCGCTTTATCAGCGCCATTCTCTTGCATTTTATAGAGCAGAAAGTTCACTTTGGCATACTTACTTTTTGTGACCTCCTGCAAGTCATTCTTCATACATTTCAGCATGCTTTGATAATCACTGTTCTCAATTGCTTCAACCATATCCATCGAACGCGGTGCAAACTTCCCCGGTTTTAAGTGCTTGTAGATGATTTTTGTCGATACAGATATTGGTGGTTTTGCAATGACCACCCAGGCATTGGGCGGCTTTTTAAGACGTTTAATTTTCTCACCTCTACCCGTCGCAAGCGCGGTACCGCCATAGACACAAAAAGGAATATCAGACCCAAGTTGACTCGAGAGATCCGCAAGTTCATCAAGCGAGGCACCAATATTAAAGATTTTGTTTAAGCCTCGAAACGTAGCAGCAGCATCAGTTGAGCCACCCGCCATCCCTGCAGATACAGGGATGTTTTTCTCTATCTCTATATGTACGCCGGATGATATGTTGTACGTCTCACGCATCAACTCAGCTGCCTGATATACGAGATTTCGTTTATCAGTCGGGATGAATTGATGATCAGTTTCCAGGATGATATTTTTATCTTTGCGTTTAGTAAACGTCAATCTGTCATTCAAGTCGACTTCAGTCATGACCATCTGCACTTCATGAAAACCATCATCACGCTTATATAGCGTATCAAGTGTTAAATTTATCTTAGCCGGTGCGGTTTCAATGTGCATACATTCATCCCCCCTGTTTTTAGAACAGTTTACCATACTTCAAAAGGCCGAGTTAAGGTAGGTTTTATTATTTTGAGGTTGAATCTTGTCAGGTGTGCGAGTTGAGGCTTGAATATGGGGGTTGAGTTGTGGGGAGGGGCTGGTGGTGCAAGTCGAGACTGGAATATGGGGGCTGAGTTGTGGGGAGACTGCGAATGCAACTCAAGGCTGAAATATGGCGGCTGAGTTGCACGCGGAGACTGCGAATGCAACTCAAGGCTGAAATATGGGGGTTGAGTTGCACGCGGAGACTGCGAATGCAACTCAAGGCTGAAATATGGGGGTTGAGTTGCACGCGGAGACTGAGAATGCAACTCAAGACTGGAATATGGGGGTTGAGTTGCACGGAGAGACTGTAAATGCAACTCAAGACCCGAATATGGCGGCTGAGTTGCACGCGGAGACTGCGAATGCAACTCAAGGCTGAAATATGGGG
>JBGYPO010000024.1:0-3317 GCA_041838435.1 Aliicoccus sp.
GCTTTTTCTACTGCTGAATCAAGTACATTTACAGCAGCATTCCAAATATCAGGACCTGTACCGTCACCAATAATAAATGGAATGATTGGATTATTTGGTACATTTAACTGACCGTTCGTTGTTGTAATTTTCTCTCCAGACATGTAAATCCTCCTAAGGTTATTGTTAGTCTCTCTCGTTTATTGCAGTATAGCTTTGTACGTCAGGTCCAACATATTCAGCACGTGGACGAATCAGACGGTTATCTGCATATTGTTCAAGGATATGTGCAAGCCAACCAGAAACTCGGCTTAGCGTAAAGATTGGCGTAAATAAGTCATGATCAAAACCAAGCGCATGATAAACAGATGCACTATAGAAATCAACGTTAGGTAAAAGACCTTTTTCTTGTGCAACAATTTCAGCAATACGCGCCGACATTTCATAAAGCTCAGGTTCACCCGTTTGTTCTGTTAATTTCTTAGACATTACTTTTAAATACTTCGCACGTGGGTCGCCTTCTTTGTATACGCGGTGGCCCATGCCCATGATTTTTTCTTTATTCTCAAATTTTGCTTTGATATAGTCATCTACTTTGTCTACAGAGCCGATCTCGTCAAGCATACCCATCACTGCTTCGTTCGCACCACCGTGGAGAGGTCCTTTTAGGGCGCCTGCTGCTGCTACAACACCTGAATACATATCCGATAATGTTGCCACGCATACTCTTGCAGTAAATGTTGAAGCATTAAGTTCATGATCCGCATGCAAAATAAGTGCTTTGTTTATTGCTTCTTCCTCAGTTGCGTTTGGTTCTTCTCCATTTAACATGTAAAGGAAGTTCCCTGCAAATGACAATTCATTATTCGGTTCAATGATTTCTTGTCCTTTTCTTACACGTGAAATTGCAGCGACAAGTGATGAGGTTTTTGCTTGGATACGAATTGCGCGTTCCATATTTTTCTCATCTTCCAACGCATCTGCATCTTCATCATAATGAGCAAGCATAGATAATGCTGTTCTTAAAGCAGCCATTGGATGCACCGTTTTGAGATCATATGACTTCAGATGTGATTTAATGCCTTCTTCGAGAGAAAAATAAGAGGCTAACTTCTCTTTGAATGTTTTAAGTTCCTGCGCATTCGGTAATTTTTGGTTCCACAGTAAGAACACAACTTCTTCAAATGTTGCATTTTCTGTTAAATCATCAATTTCATAACCACTATAAGTTAACTGGGTACCAATTATTGAACTTATTTTTGTCTCAGCAGCAACTATACCCTCGAGACCCTTCTTTTGTGTCATATTCATTCTCCTTCTTAGATTTTGCTAATCTGTTAACGTCTAAATATATCACGTCAGACGTATCTCTATATAAATACTAATGTATTTCACAGCACTTAACAACTTAAGTAGGATTAATACTACTTATGAATAACGATAAGTTTTTCTAATCGTTATTTTCCGTGCTCTCATCTTCTTCTGTGTCTTCAAATGTATCGATGTTCTCTTCTGCCTCTTCTTCAGTAACTTCATCATTGCCTTCTGATGCGCCTTCGTCTACTGGTGCATCGTTCGGTGCGCCTTCAGGTAACACGATAAAATCAATATTGCCGATGTTTAAAATCTCTACATCAGATTGGACAGATACACTAGATTCGCTGGAATCAATTGTCAGATCTAGTGACGCGCCGATATATACAAAGTCACTGTTGAAGTAAACCTCAACTTCACCGGACACATCATCTGCACGCTCTCGGAATAAGTCGAGTTCAGCCTCATCTAAAAATGGAGATAAGTTATCGATATCACTAATTTCAAGTCCAATCGTATAACCATCCGTAGAATCTACAAGTTCTGCATCATTAAACTGTTCGAGTTCTCCTAACAGATCACCGTAGGTTGCATTATCATTTGTAATTTCAACATCCAAATCGGAAAATTCACCATTGCGATATGTAAAGGAATTGCCGTCCTCTAAGTAGTAATGAGATACAACATTGCCATCACTATCTGTGAATTCTAATTGTAGGTTTTGATCTTCATCAAGCATCGTTGAAGATGTACTATTCGTCGTTTCTTCATCAATTGTCATCGTTGTCTGCATGATAATTTCATAACTTATGACATCACCATGTCTCACCGTTGCCTCTTCTATGACGTCTTGGGCATTCTCAGGAGAGCCACTTTCCATAGCGCCATCATCTTCAGCAGTCTCTGCCTCATCTGTTGAGTCGCCATCTAATGGTTCCTCATCAACATCTGAATCTCCACAGGCTGCGAGCAATAACACAACGCCTGATGCTAATAATATTTTTTTCATACGTACACCTCTCTACTATATCGGTAATTACAAAACTTTTGCATGGCCGTTAAACACATTGTTTTGTGCTGAATCGACCGTTACTGTCATACCATTCTTTAAAATTGTTAATGCATCGCGTGCACCGACTATTGTTGGTAATTCGAGATTTAATCCAACGATTGCACCTGAAGATGTCAAACCGCCCTCTACTGTAACAAGTGCACCGACATCACCCAGATGTGGTGTCATCTCTTCAGTTACACTTTGAACAACCACTACTTTGTTAGCGATAGGGTTGCCTATTAAATCCTGGACCCCATTCACAATCATAACTTCTCCCACCGCACTCTTTTGACCGATACCCTGTGCACGGATCAATACATCGCCGACGATGTGTAACTTCATCAGGTTCGTCGTGCCCGCTTCACCTGTCGGTACACCAGCAGTGATAATCAGTAAGTCACCTGTATCGGCATAGCCCTGATCAATCGTGACTGAGACAGATGTATTTAGAACGCCGTCTGTATCCTTTTGTCCGCCTTTGATAATCGGTGTAACACCCCACACAAGCTGAAGCTGACGTGCGACATAGTCATTTGGTGTGACAGCGATAATATCTGATTTAGGACGATATTTCGAAATCATACGTGCTGTATGACCGGATTCCGTGGATGCAACAATCGCCTTACAGTTTAAGTTTAAAGCTGTATGTGCAACAGATACGCCGATTGCAGTTACCAGGTTTGTCTGCTGCTGTTTTGTTCTGTAAGACAACATCTTCTTATAATCCTGTGCCTGCTCTGCACTGACCGCAATTTTTGCCATCGTTGTCACTGCTTCTTCCGGATAGTCACCAGCAGCCGTCTCTCCACTGAGCATCACCGCATCACTGCCATCGTAAATTGCATTGGCTACATCACTTGCTTCAGCTCTTGTACAACGTGGATTATGCTGCATTGAATCTAACATCTGCGTTGCTGTAATTACCGGTTTACCGAGCTGGTTACAAATTTTAATTAATTCCTTTTGTACC
>JBGYPO010000025.1:0-7901 GCA_041838435.1 Aliicoccus sp.
TGGTTTTTTTATATACTTGTCTACTTGAGCGGGGGATTGAGGGCAGATCAGATTTTCTGGAGAACATTTTTGTTGCCGGGCGTTCACCAGAGCAGTTTTTTAGGGCATGGGGAACGCGGACACACACTTGGCGTTCCACAGACAAGTTTTTTAAGTCATGGGGAACGCGCATACACACTTGGCGTTCCGCAGACAAGATTTTTAGCTCGTGGGGAACGCGGATACACACTTGGCGTTCCACAGACAAGATTTTTAAGTCATGGGGAACGCGGACACACACTTGGCGTTCCACAGACAAGATTATTAGGGCATGGGGAACGCGGACACACGCTTGGCGTTCCACAGACAAGATTTTTAAGTCATGGGGAACGCGGTCACACACTAGGCGTTCCACAGACAAGATTTTTAAGTCATGGGGAACGCGCACACACGCTTGGCGTTCCGCAGACAAGATTTTTAAGTCATGGGGAACGCGTACATCATCATGAAGACAAGCGTTACAATAAATTAATAGCTCTATGCGATATTTGATCAACATAAAAACCACCTCAACACTTTGTCAGGGTGGTTTACCTTGTTATGACCGCTTCCGTTTAAATCTTGAACGCACTTTCTTAAGGAGTTCATTATCTTTTTCCATCTGTTGTTCTCGCGTAAAGGCGACTGCACGTTTCATCATCTCTAACTGTGCATTTACTTGTGGTGCGTCGTTCTCCACATATTCCCATGTGCCATCTGGTTTTTGGCAACGTGCCTTTGTATTATCTGAAAGATAAATATGATTGAGCTCTTTCAACTCTCTCTTAATTCTTGGGTCTTTCACCGGGAATAAAATCTCAACACGTTTAATCATGTTACGTGTCATCATATCGGCAGAGGACAGGTAGAGTTTCTCTTCATCGTTATGATTAAAGAAGTAAATACGTGTATGCTCAAGATACCTACCCACTATGCTCGTCACTCGGATATTATCACTTACGCCTTTAATGCCTGGCCGTAAGCAGCATATCCCGCGGATAATTAAATCAACCTTCACACCTTCTTGCGAAGCCTCGAGCAAACTTTCAATAATCGTTTTATCTGTGAGTGAATTCATCTTTGCGAATATATAGCCGTTGCCGTGTGCTTTATGAAATTCAATCTCGCGTTCGATATAATCATCAAATAAATCTCGAATTTCAAATGGTGCAACATGTAAAGACTGATATTCCGGCTTTAATGAATAGCCACTCAAATAGTTAAAGAAATTAATCGCATCGTCCCCGATGGCTTTATCTGTTGTGATAATTCCCATATCGGTATACGTTTTTGCGGTAGAGTCGTTGTAGTTCCCTGTACCAAGGTGCACGAACCGCTCAAGTTTACCGTTCACCTTTTTAACTACCAAAGTGATTTTACTATGTGTTTTAAGATGGTTCATCCCGTATATAACGTGACACCCGGCATCTTCAAGCTCGCGCGCCCAGTGGACGTTGTTCTCTTCATCAAAGCGTGCCTTTAATTCAACGAGCACCGTCACCTGTTTACCGTTCTCTGCTGCTGATTTCAGTGCATTAATAATTGGCGAGTCGCTTGAGACGCGGTACAATGTTTGTTTTATTGCGAGTACTGATGGGTCTTCTGACGCTTCTTTGATAAAGTCCACAATCGGCTGAAAACTTTCGAATGGATGATGAAAAAATATGTCTTCTCGCATCGCTTTTTCAAATATATTCTCATTATTTAAGAATTTTGGTGTTTGAGGTATGAATGATTCATACACTTCTTCGGGCATTACTTCTGATAATTTTCCTGTCAGTTCAAATAGATACGTCAAATCAAGTGGACCATCAAATCTATAGACGTCGTGCTCGGATAAACCGAGCTCGTTCATGAGGAATGTTCCATTGAGTTCTGGATATTCACGTATGTCAAGCTCGAGCCGCACAGCAGCCCCTTTTTTACGCTCGCGTAAGAAGTTCTCAATTTCGATGAGTAAGTCACTCGCGCCTTCTTCATGAATCATCAAGTCAGCATTTCTCGTAATGCGAAATGCGAACGTTCTCTCCACATTATAACCACTGAATAACTTATGCACATGTTCGACTATCACATCTTCTGACAACACCACATACGTCTTATCGCCGTCTTCTAGGCGATAGATACGTTCAATGATTGTCGGCAGCTGTACGATAGCAGTTTGAGGACCATGATCATCACTTAAATCAACAAAGATATTTATTTTCTTATTCATCAGTTTTGGAAATGGTCGATATGCATCGATACCAAGGGGCGTCAATGTTGGAAAAATTTCCGCATCAAAAATCTCCTCAATACGCGCTCTCAAATGATTCGGCAGTTCTGATGGTTTTTTTATGAAAACTTTGTGATTCTCTAGTCGCTCTGTCAGTTCTTTATAACGCTGATATTGTAATTCACAATTACGCCTGTTCAGTCTGCTTATTCCTTCAAGTTGCTCGCTCGGTGTCAACTGCGTTTTATTGTCCGGCTCTGTAAAATTCATTTTTACCTGATCCTTTAAACCAGCAACGCGCACCATGAAAAACTCATCTAAGTTTGAGCTTGTAATTGCAAGAAACTTTAGCTGTTCTAAGAGCGGATTGGTTTCATCCAGCGCTTCTTCGATGACACGATAGTTAAAATCAAGCCAGCTATGTTCTCGGTTGTTGTAATATCCTGGGTCGTCTAGTTGATAATCACTCATTTCTTACGCCTCCCTAAGCGTCTATTATCTATTTAGCAACATCTAGAAAAGTAATGACTAAATCCTTATCTATTATACGTTCAATATGTTTTTTCTGACGATTGGATTGATATGACTCTGCAATAGGATCACCCACATGGTATACAACAAGTTCTGCTGTATCGCTATCGGTATCAAAATTCATACGCAGATCTTCGACAATCCCAGTATTTGATATATCAAGTGCATTTGAAAATTTCAATACACTGCCGAGCGCATCCATCGTCTCTATTTCTTCATCTGTAAACCACTCTGTCTCCTTAGCAAAAAACTTGAGCAGTGATTTATTTTTGTAACTCGCAAGGAGCGCTAAGCGCACACGGTCTTTATGCGGCAGCCCATTTAAATTACTGTTTGATAAAATATAGTACGTGTGTTGACTTGAGGCATCTTTATCTATAAATTCCCCTAAATCAAATAAATATGCAGCGCTTTTCATCAAACGCTTTTCATGCTTATTTACATTCAGCAACCCATTCAGATAAAGTTCCTGATAAACTTTACTCGCTAAATTACGACGCTTCTGTCCCTCCACACCTTTGATATGAAAGTCATTACCAATTTGATGAAGTGCATCATCAAAAATATTAAAGCGTTTAAATGATGTCGGATATTTTTCTTTAATGCGGTTAATCGCATAACCTTCACGTAAACCATTTCGGCTAAACTTAAATTCTTCAGCGTTAACCACATCATAGAGTGCTTTAAAGACTAATACACTCGGTAATATAATGTCGGATCTCTCTTTACTGAGTCCATCGATATTATCTAAGTCGTCTTCATCAGTATCAATTAATAGCGTTGCAACCTGGTCTATATCCTTATCGTCAAGTGTATATCCGTGCACACCTGCAATCGGATAATTCGTCATAGATTGATGAATTCTCGCGATGTTACGTGCACTTCCCCCGATGGCAATAACCGACACACCAAGTTTTGCTATCCATCTGACATTCGATAATTGTTCTGTGATATAAAGCGAACATGCTTCTATCGCTTCTTGATTATTATGCGCTTTATCTTTGAAGAACATATCTTGAAGTGTGACCACGCCAAACGGCAAGCTTACAGATTCAAGGAGTTCTTTATTTTCATAATATGTGATTTCACAGCTTGCGCCACCGATGTCGACAGTGACAGCATCAACATTGCTGATTGTATGCGCCACAGCATTGTAGCCATAATACGCCTCTTCATCACCACTGATGACGACGATCTCCATGCCGACACGTTCTTTAACTTGACGCACGATGTCTTCAAGATTGTTTGAGCCACGGATGGCAGCTGTCGCAATCGGATACATCTCACTTACACCAGCATCGGTTGCCACGTTATCAAAGCTTGTAAGAATGCTGATTAAACGCTCAATACCATCCTGACTCATCGTCATATCATCATCAATATACTGTGCAAGTCTTGCAGGTGCTTTAATATTACGTACCTCTTTTAATCCTGTGTCACTGTGATAATGAAATATCACAAGACGGATTGTGTTAGATCCGATATCCACTAAACCAAATTGTTTCATAAATTACTCCTTAGATTGAATCATGTCCTCTGGACGAATCCACTCATCAAACTGTGACTCTGTCAATAATCCAGATTCAATTGCTGATTCTTTAAGTGTGATTCCTTTATCGTGTGCGTTTTTAGCAATACGCGCTGCATTCTCATAACCGATGTGTGGGTTTAACGCTGTGACCAACATCAATGAGTTGTTTAAGAAACGTTCGATATTTTCATGAATTGGTTTAATACCAACAGCACACTTATCATTAAATGTGTTCATGCCGTCTGCAAGTAAGTAAATCGACTGCAGTGTATTATATAAAATAACTGGCTTAAAGACGTTTAATTCAAAGTTTCCTTGAGATGCAGAAATACCAACAACTGTATCGTTACCGAATACCTGCGCCGCCACCATCGTCAACATTTCCGACTGCGTTGGGTTCACTTTTCCTGGCATAATAGATGAACCCGGCTCGTTTGCTGGAATTTCAATCTCAGCAATACCTGCTCTTGGACCTGAAGCGAGCCACCGTACGTCATTAGCAATCTTCATTAAGTCAGCAGCGAGCGCCTTTAATGCACCATGGAAATACGTCACATCATCATGTGCAGTCAGTGCATGAAATTTGTTTTCTGATGATTTAAATGTATACGTTGTTTGTTTTGAAAGTTCTGCTGCCACACGGTCACCAAATTCAGGGTGCGCGTTGATTCCCGTACCGACCGCTGTACCGCCGATTGCTAAGTGTGTCAGCTGTTGTTTAGATTCATTCAACATACCTTCAACCTTATCTAACATGAAGCGCCATCCACTGATTTCTTGACCAAGTGTAAGTGGTGTCGCATCTTGAAGGTGCGTCCGTCCAATTTTGATAATATCTTTAAATTGCTCTTCTTTACTCTTAAATGTGTTGCGCAGTGTATCAAGCGCGGGCATTAGCTTCTCTTCTGTTTCTACATACAATGCAACATGCATTGCTGTTGGATACGTGTCATTCGAACTTTGTGATTTATTCACGTCATCATTCGGGTGTACGACAGTGTCGGACCCCTGCCCTTTTAAATATTCATTCGCTACATATGCAACCACTTCGTTTACGTTCATGTTGCTCTGCGTACCACTTCCTGTTTGCCATACAACAAGTGGGAAGTGTTCATCAAGCTCACGATTAATGACACGCTCACATGCATATACAATCGCATCTTTTTTATCTGCTTCAAGTTTTCCTAAATCATGATTGGCAATTGCTGCAGCTTTTTTAAGTTGAGCAAATGCAACGATAACTTCAATTGGCATCTTCTCTTTACCAACTGGAAAGTTTTCTAAACTTCTTTGTGTTTGAGCTGCCCAGTATTTCTCACTAGGTACTTTAATTTCACCAATCGTATCTTTTTCAATTCTATAAGACATTAAAAAAACCCCCTGAAATTTGTATAACTCTTTACCTTGAGTTTATACTAATTTCACTGGGTTTTCATTAAATATTATTCCGTGTCCCTTTTTCGAGACTGCTTACCTGTCTCTTTTTCTAAGCCTTCGTCACGGTCAATTGGATAATCCTCATTCTGCGAGATTTGTTCCATTTCTTTCCCGAGTTCTTCTACATCAGCCATATTACGGACCATTGCATTCTCCTGCACATCTTCAGTTTTCTTTTCATGCACATTGCGCTTCTTCATCATCTCACCTCTACGCGTATTTATAGCTGTAGTACTCCCTGATATCCGGATCGAGTTCAGCCGCAGCATCCTTATCCATAACGACAGTTACCATGTGGTGATCTTTTAATTTCGCATAATTATTTTCACCATTGTCCGCAGCCTGATAAAGTGCTTCAATCATGCGTGCTTTATTTGCTCCAATTGCTATAACTACAATTTCTTTACCTCTGTATATCTCGTCATTTTCGCCATTTTCAAAGCCAAAATTCTGATCGTCTGCCATCTCAAATACCGACAGGTTAATGATGCGCTTACGTTTCTTTTCAAGCGTCTCAAAGATTTTCCCGAGATTATCCTGTTTACCTGATTTATAAAAATGATCTTTTGGAATATTAAGAGATTCGAGCGCTTCCAAACTGCCTCTGTTATTTGCCATAACAAGGTTGATCTGCGTGAAGTTCGCTGGATATTTTTTGACTTCTTGCGCGAGCGTCGTGTATACACCATTTAAAGCTTCAGCAGATTCGAGCACGAGCACGCTCTCAGGATTATTGTGAACCTGCTTGCGAATTAAATCAGCCGAGTACTGTTCTACCGCATCACTGTCTGCAAATATTTTAAAATTCATTGCCATAGTCATGTCCTCCAAAACTGTAGTTTCATTAATTATATTCTACCCTATTCAAAGCATTTATACACAACGGATTACACATCTCATTTATTATTCGTGATTGTCCTTTATTCTTCTTTGAAAATAAGATATAATATGAGTATCTAATACGAACTTGGGGGCAATGCCATGAATGCATTTCTAATACTAATGGTCTCTGCTGCATTTCTTGCTGCCATTCTAACTGCTGGTAAAGAGTCTAGTTGGGGTTATAGAGATACTGGAGCAACTGAAGATCAAAACGATAACAAATAACATAAAAGGCGCGCGCATCAATCTGATGCACGCGCCTTTTATATTGCATTATTGCTGAATAAATCCTTGAGACTTCAACACATCGTGTACATCTAAGCGGATTTTTTTACTGAGCATATTTGTGACCTGCTCACTCCACTTATCGCTGCGTTCTCCGTTTGTTCTCTCTTTATAATAATTGCTGATATTTTCATCATATCTGTCTACTGCAGATTTTACATCGTCATTCTCCAACGTCTGATATGTGTTTTCAAAGTATACTGCCTCCACCGGCAGGCGTTCTTTTAAGCTTCCTTCGTTCGCCGGCACACCAACGACCATGCCGAACAATGGAAATACACCTGACGGCAGGTTCAACAGCTCAATCACACGTGCAACATTATTTCTTAATGATCCGATATAGCATATACCAAGATCCATACTCTCTGCAGCAACCGCCAGGTTTTGAGCTGCCAGTGCTACGTCTATCGCACCGACGAGCAGCTTCTCAGTATCTTTGAAGCTCACATCTGTACCATTTTCTTCACTCAATAATGTGTGTCTGTTATAGTCCATTACAAATACAAACAGATGACCATTATCCTCTACATAAGATTGCCCTGAAACTTCTCTTAACTGTGCCTTTAATGTCTCATCTGTTACACCAATGATTGAATACGCTTGTACATAGCTTGAAGTTGATGCGCTCTGCGCTGCTTTTACAAGTGTTTCAATCGTTTGTTTATCCAGTTTTTGATCTGTAAAACTGCGAATCGAGCGGTGATTATTCAATAACTTTACGACTTCATTCATTCCAATATCTCCTCGTGCTTTCTCTATTTAATATTTGGGTATCCCTGTTGTCTTAACGCTTCATATAATAATAGAATTGTCGTGTTTGCCAAATTCAAACTGCGCACATCTTCATGCATCGGTATTCTTAATGCAGTATCTTTGTATTTTTCTTTAATCCAGCCCGGCAGTCCACTTGTTTCATTACCAAAAATGAAATAATGATCTTTTGATTCATCAGAGTAGTCCAGGCTGCTGTGCACCTTAGTGCCAAAGCGAGTCAATAAATAA
>JBGYPO010000026.1:0-10541 GCA_041838435.1 Aliicoccus sp.
GCGTGCAAGTCAGGACCGATTTTAGAGCCTCGACTTGCATTTCATCGCCCTGCGTGCAAGTCAGAGCCGTTTTTAGAGCCTCGACTTGCATTTCATCACCCTGCGTGCAAGTCAGGACCGATTTTAGAGGCTCGACTTGCATTTCATCACCCTGCGTGCAAGTCAGGACCGATTTTAGAGGCTCGACTTGCATTTCATCACCCTGCGTGCAAGTCAGGCCCGTTTTTAGAGCCCCGACTTGCATTCACCGTTACACCATTCACTTAGCGCATTGATTTTAGTTTCTTTACTACAGATTCCCCGACCTGCTTCGCACTTTTTGGATTCTGCCCGGTAATGAGACGGTCATCTTCCACTACATGTCCGCCGAACGGCAGTTTCGCTGTAGTAAATGTTGCACCGCGTTGTTTCAATTCTTCTTCCAAATTAAACGGCACTGCATGGTCCCGCTTCGCCATTTTCTCTTCATTCCAGGAGAATCCTGTGACATTCTTATTATTTAATAAATACTCTCCGTTTTGTAACTTCACATTAAGTAATCCTGACGGTCCGTGACACACGGAAGAAACGATTCTATCATTGTCATAGAACCGCGCGATTAATTCTGAAAGTCTATCATTTTCCGGGAAATCAAACATCACACCATGTCCACCTGTCAGATAGATTGCATCATAATCCTGCACTCTGATATCTGTTAAATCCATTGTGTTGGTGAGACGGTTCATAAACGTCCTGTCTTCATACCGCTTTGACACTGCATTGCCTATTCCCACCGTATCCGCAATATCTGAAATGATTAAGCTCTCAGGATCAAGTGGAATCTTCCCACCCTCAGGACTTGCAATATCGGTCTCGTACCCCGATTCTTCAACCACATCCAGGAAATGTGTCAGCTCACTTAACCAAAGTCCTGTTCTATAGCCTGCGTTTTTAAATTCATCTGTATTCGTTACAATCACTAATATTCTATTTGTTGGGTTCATAATATCCACCTTTGTTGTTTTATCTTTAGCTATACCCTTTTAATGAGTTTTCTAAAACTGCATTCTTAAACTCAATACAATGAGCAATTACCAACATTGAACTATGGTTATTTGATATAGTAATATGTATAGATTTAAGTAATAAATATATTAATAGGAGATGTTCTTTTATGAAAGGTTGGCAATTTGTCGATACTAACAAACCTTTGGAATTAGTTGAAAAAGAGGACCCTAAAGCCGAAGCCGGCAAGGTCGTTATCGACATGAAAGTTGCGGGCATATGCCACTCTGACGTAGGTGTAATGCGTGACGAAGGATGGAAAGCTTTACTTGGTGAACTGCCGGTAATTATGGGTCACGAAGTTGCAGGTGTAATCAGCGAAGTTGGTTCGGGTGTAACTGAGTACAAAGTTGGAGATAAAGTAGCGGTATGTCCAACAGGACCGAGTAAGACTGCACCGGGTTATGCGTATGATGGCGGATTCGGTACTAAAGTTATGGCGCCTGCTGAAGACTTGGTTAGAATCCCGGATGGCGTTACATTTGCTCAGGCTGCAGCGGGCACGGATGCCGGTATGACTTCTTACCATGCGGCATTCACAAAAGGCGGCATTAAGGAAGGCATGGTTGTCGGGATGATCGGTATCGGCGGTCTTGGTCAAATTGCATTGGAAGCAGCGATTGCAATCGGTGCAAAAGTATATGCGATTGATACTTCTGAAAAAGCGCGTGAACTTGCGAAAGACCTCGGTGCTGCAGGTGTATATGAGAACGTTAAAGAAATTGCTGAATTTGAACCGGAAGTTATCATCGACTACGCTGGATTTGATATAACGACTCGAGAAGCATTAGAAACTGTAGCGTTCCAAGGTAAAGTTGTACTCGTTGGTATGGGTAAACTTGAAACAACAATAAATGTAACGAACATGATTACGAAACAGGCAACACTTGTCGGCAGTAACGGTGGTACGAAACAGGACATCGAAGATATCTTCAAACTGATGGCTGACGGCAGTGTAAATCCTAAAATCACTGAAATCACTTTCGATGAAATTCCAAAAGGAATTGAAATGCTTGAGCAGCATAAAGTTGCAGGCCGTTTAGTAGCGAACATGGAAGCTTAATGAATGAATAAACCCTCGCTCAAATGAGTGAGGGTTGTTTTGTTTTAATTGGGCATAACACGACTCCCTCGCACGATGGTGTCTTGTAACTCCGCTTCGTTGTTATATATAACAATGTCTGCAAGCTTACCCACAGCTATTTCTCCCCTATCATTTAAGTTCAGTCTTTTTGATTGATTATAACTTGTCATCTTTACGATGTCCATCCAAGTGCAATTTGTAAATTCTTTCATGTTCTTGATGGATTCTTTTATAGACACCACACTGCCTGCGAGGGATCCTGATTTTAAGCGAGCTTCGCCATTTTTAAGCACGACTTCCTGTCCGCCGAACGGGTACGTGCCGTCTTCCAATCCCTGCGCGGGCATCGCATCGGTGATGAGCATCAAGCGCTCCGGTCCAATGAAATTATATGCAAACTTCACCATGTCTTTTGACACATGTATACCGTCACATATTAACTCAACGAACGGTCTACCCATCAAGCCAAACCCTGCAACACCCGGTTCTCTGTGATGGATGCCGCGCATACCATTGAAGTAGTGTGTAAGATGCGTGTCGCCGAGTTGTTCCAGTTCCTTTAGTGTGTCGTATGTCGCATCGCTATGCCCGACTGAAGGGATAATATTGTTTTGATGAAGATATTTCGCAAGCGCCAGCTCTTTATCTTGTTCGGGAGCAAATGTCACAATTTTAATTTTGTCTTCAGTAAGCGCCATGAATTCTTTCATTAATGTGACGTCCGGTTTAATAATGTAATCTGCATTTTGTGCACCACGATGCTTTTCATTGATAAACGGTCCTTCCACATGAACACCGAGCATTTCAGCGCCTGATTCGTAACAGTAATCTTTAACAGCTGCCAGTGCACGCCGGATGGTCTCAAGAGCTTCTGTCATCGTCGTCATTAGATAAGATGTCGTACCCATATTCGGTAATTGTGCCGCCATTTCGTTGAAGAAGGCCGCATTCCCGTCCATCGCATCGACACCATGTGAACCGTGGATATGTATATCGATTGCGCCGGGCAGCGCATATTGATTTTTTGCATCATATACGTCGGCATCTTCAGGTTCGTCGCCGGTTTTACCAATTGATTGGATGGTATTATCCTGTATATGTATCCAATGATTATATAGAATTTCTTCGTGCGTAACGATTGTGACGTTTTTAATTAACATGGTGCTGCCTCCTTATTTACAACCATCGTATTATTTATATATTCTAAAGACAACTTTTTATGTTAATCTAGTGTAAATGTATAAAATTTAGGAGGTTTGGCCATTGTCTACTGTCCTATATAGAAATATCGCTGATGATTTAAAGCAGCAGATTAAAGACGGCGTATATAACGAAGGCGATAAACTACCGTCAGAACGCCATTTGTGTGAACACTACGAAGCAAGTCGTATTACGATTAGACAGGCACTCGAATTGCTTGAACAGGAACAGCTTGTCGTGCGTAGACATGGTAAAGGGACATTTGTTTTACCGTCTAAATACAATCAGCTGCTGAATGATCTATACAGTTTTAAAGATGAGATTGAAAAGAGCGGTGACACGCCATCTTCAAAAATGCTGGATATTGAACTTGTTGAGATTGATGAATACTTATCGCGTAAGACGAACCTTGCGATTGGGACAAAAGTATATAAACTGACGCGCCTCCGCTTATCAAACGGCCAGCCGATGATGTATGAGGACAGTTACATCCCGCATGCAATTGCGCCGGACCTCGATCATTATAACTTCAGCAAGCTGTCATTATATAAGACGCTGCAGGATCACTATGATATACGTATCGATAAAGCGCATGAAACATTGAATGCGACGCTTATTCAAAAACATGAGGCACAGCATTTGAATCAAAAAGAAGGCTCTGTTGCGATGTACATACAGCGCTTTGCCTACTCGAATCAGCAGTTAATTGAGTACACAAAGAGTATCGTTGTCGGAGATAAATACAACTATACTGTCGAATTAATAGGATAAGTAAAGCTAAGCTCACGAATTGATGGAGCTTGGCTTTTATTCATGATATACTTGTTATAACCACTTCAGAAAGAGGATGACAATATTGACTATGGAGAACACACATACGTTTAGAGAGATTTCTCAAATTCAAAATGCAGAATTATGGTCGGAAATTAATTCAATCGTAGATGCAAAAATTGCTGAATTTCAAAATATCGTTGACGATAATACTTTAATTTTATTTACCGGTGCAGGCTCTTCGGCTTACCTTGGGAAAGTTTTAGAATCAATTGATTTTAAAAACGCAGCGTTTGAATGCCAGGCTGTACCGACGACTGAGATCGTTCTGTATCCTGAGAAATACTTAGTCTCTGACAAAAACATCATTTTGTTTTCTTTTGCGCGTTCAGGCAACAGCCCTGAATCAAAAGCAGTAATTGGACTTGCAGAGCAATTAAACCCTGCAATTAAACATGTCTACATTACGAACAACAAAGATGGATTCTTAGCAGGTCATGATACGAATGCAATTAAAATTGTATTGCCGGATGTAACAAATGATCAGTCACTTGCTATGACAAGTTCCTATATAACGATGCTCGTTTCAGCTGCGCGTCTGCTGGGTGAGTCTTTATCTGAGTCATTTATTAATGAATTACCAAATTACTTCAGTGAAATCTATGACTTTGCCAAACAAATTAGTGCACTTGAATTTAATAAATTATTCTATGTGGGCAGCGGTATACACAGCGCTACAGCATACGAAACAGGTTTAAAGATGAACGAACTCACGATGGGTGAAGTAAACGTCTACCATGAGTCAACACTCGCGTTTAGACATGGACCGAAAGCGTCGCTTACACCGGGTTCATTGTTTGTTCAACTGCTCTCAAATAATACGTATGTAAATCAATATGAAGCAGATTTGGGTGAAGAAGTTAATGTGAATGATCACTATCATAAGGTTGCATTGATGCCTGATGATGCTGATATTGATATGACGAAATACGAAGGGTATACGATGTTTAAGCTGTCAGGACAGCACTCGGCGTTTGAACTGACATTACTCTACTTATGGTTCGGTCAGCTGCTCGCATGCTTGAAGTCGGTAGAGCTTGGTAAGGATCCAGATAACCCGAGTGCTGATGGTTTTATCAACCGTGTCGTAAAAGGTGTCACAATATATGACTACAACTAATGTCTTGACGATTACGTTAAATCCGTCGATTGATATGGCATATTATGTCGATGACTTTGAAATGCATGAGGTCAACCGCGTGCGTGAAGTTGTGAAGACCGCAGGGGGTAAGGGCATCAATGTGTCTAAAGTGCTGAATATATTAGGCGTGCCGGTTACTGCGACGGGTTATGTCGGTGGCTACAACGGGGCGTTGCTTAAGTCAAAGCTTCACGATATGAATATTCCGACTGATTTTGTCGATGTGCCGATTGAAACCAGAAACTGCATTAACATCAGCAGCGGCGGAAACAATACAGAAGTGCTTGAAAATACCAATCCGGTTGACTCAGCATTTCGGGAGACACTGCTTGATAAGTTAGCGGGTATGGATACGTTTGATTACGTTGTCGTCAGCGGCAGTTGTATCGACGGTATTCCGAAGACCATATATTATGACATTATCAAGCTGTTTAATGCGAAAAACATCCCTGTTATATTAGATGTCAGTGCCGATGTATTATCCGGTATTTTGAATACGGATGCTGAAGTACTGATGATTAAACCGAATGAAGATGAGCAGCGAGCTTTGATGAAGGCGGATGCATTTGTGAAGCCTAAAAACGTGCAGCATGTCGTAATTTCCAAAGGCGATAAAGGGCTCGAGTGCTTCAGTGATGCGCGTCATACTGTGAATGCTCCACATATGCAGGCTGTAAATCCTGTCGGTTCAGGTGATGCGTCGATTGCAGGTTTTATCTATGGCTTTAAGACAGGTTTAGAACATGCACTTAAATGTATGGTGGCTGCAGGCAGTGCAAATGCCGCTGAAGTTCAGACTGGTCATATCAAGCTCTCAAATTTCAATGACTATTTAGAAAATATCGAGGTGACGACACATGAAAGATTTAAGTAAAGTTACGAATGATAATGGTGTAATTACAGCACTTGCAATCGACCAGAGGAATTCTCTGAAGCATATGCTCGGTGACCTTGGCACGACTGAGAACATGTCACGTTTTAAAGAAATTGTGTCTGAGAATCTTTCACCATATGCTGCTGCTATTCTGCTCGATCCTCAGTATGGATTAAGCGCTGCAGAGAAGACAGTCGAATCGTGCGCGGCAATTTTATCTTATGAGGTGTCAGGCTATAGGAAAGATGAGCCCGGTCGCCTGCCGACACTGCTTGATGACTGGTCGGCTGCGAAGCTGAAGGACAATGGTGCAGATGCGATTAAGTTGCTTGTGTACTATGATCCGGATGAGGGCGACGACATTAACGACCGTAAAAAGACACTGATTAAATGCGTCGGGGATGAATGCGCAGCATCAGAGTTACCGTTCTTTTTAGAGATTATTACATATGATTACATGTCTGACGATACGAAAGATAAGGCGTTTGCGTTGAAGCGGCCGCACAAGATTAATACATCAATGGCGGAATTTTCTAAGCCTGAGTATCATGTGGATGTTCTGAAAGTTGAAGTCCCCGTGAATATGTATTTTGTAGAAGGATTTGGTGAAGATGCTGTGTATACGCAATCCGAGGCACGTGATTTTTTTAAAGCACAGAACGATGTGACGAAAGTGCCATTTATCTTTTTGAGCGGCGGTGTACCGACAGAAATGTTTATTGATACATTGCAATTTGCACATGATGCCGGATCTAATTTTAACGGTATTCTTGGCGGACGCGCAATTTGGAAAGAAAGCATTGATATTTTTGTGAACGACGGCGAAGCTGCTGCAGCCGAATGGATGCAGACAAAAGGAAAAGAGAATATTTTAAATATAATGAATTTAGTTGATAAAATTGCACGTCCTATCGGGTAGATGGGATGTGTGTTTTTTTTGATTGGGAAGTGATGCTCGGGACTATGAGCAACCCTCACAGTCTCGGGAATGGCGCTCGCCGGATTTGTCCAATCTACAAGGTCCCGCAAACACACTAATCGGGACTTTGTGAAATCTACAAGGTCCCGATCACATACAAAAACCCCACAAATATAAAATTTGAGGGGTTTTCAATTTCAATATTACTGCTGGTCTTCAGGTAATTCTGTGAAACCAACTTTGTATAATAACGTATCTTCATTGAATCCGTAACCGATGCTGTAGTTAACGATGTTTTCATCAATAGGTACTACAAACGCTCCGAAGAATAATGGAATTACCGGTACTTCATCAGCAATGTGGTTCTGCCACTCCTGATACACTTCAATTCTGTAATCTTCATCAAGTGCATCCTGCGAGTTACCCGCTTCTAACAAGCGTGTATTATCTTCTGACTCAAAGCGAGTAAAGTTATATGGTGCAGTACTACCCCACAGTGAGTAAGGGTTAACGTCTGGACCAGCTCCGAATCCTGCATGGAATACATCGATTTCCGGATCATCATTTTCAACTAAATTATAGAATGTCGTCGGCTCAATCAAACGACCATTTAAGAACGACACGTTTAATCCGATCTCTCTCCAAGACTGTAAGTAGTAGTTAGATAATGCTTCCTGCGTATCGCCACCACTCATATCAGCATACGTAATTTCTAGTGGCTCGCCGTCTGGTGTTTCAACGAATCCATCACCATCGATGTCTTCATAACCAGCATCCGCTAAAATCTGTCTCGCAATATCTCTATCGTATTCAGGTGCTTCAAGTGTCTCATCCCAGAAATCTTCGTAATACGGTGTGATAACACTGTTTGCTTTCCAACGGATACCCTGGTGGAACTGTTCTCCAACACTCTGGATGTCAATTGCATGGTACATCGCTAAGCGTAGGTTTTTATCACCCATTTTCATTTCGTCAGGCTGATAAACAACCTCTCCCGCGTCATAATCGAAGTAACCGAGTTTAAATCCAATGAAGTTATAACCAGGGTCAATTGCACTGATCCATTCGATTCCTTCAATATGCTGTGAATCCTGGAACTGGTCACGCGGGTATCTGAATACCATGTCTATATTTTCAGCTTCCAGCTCATACAAAATTGATGAACTCGGGATAAAGTTAATCTCAATACCGTCAAGTTGCGGTGTGCCGCGCCAGTAGTCGTCGAAACGTTCCATTGTCACGTACTCACCAGGAAGTACTTCTGTTACTTTATAAGGACCAAATCCAATTGGTTCTCTTAGTGACTGGTCTACACTTGGGATATCTTCAATTGCAACACCTTCATAGTAATGATAAGGGTGTGCTTCAGATGGGATACCACCATATGTCAGAGATGGTGCAAGTTCTTTATAAGTAAATACTGCTGTATAATCATCAACACGTTCGATACCAGATATAGAATCTGCTTCCCCATTTCTATACTCTTCAAAACCTTCAACTGACATGTAACCAACATCAGAACCGCGTAGTCCAGCATAATCCGGGTGACCTACAACTTCATAGTTACTGATATAGTGATCAATTGTCAGTTCAGTACCGTCGTGCCACAAAATACCTTCAGTCATCGTGAATGTAATTGTGTTATCTTCTTCATTTAATTCATATTGCATCGGACCATCATTAGTATACTGATGGTTTTCATTATATGTTAATAATGGTTCAGTAAAGTATGACATGATGTCGCCATCTGTACCCGAGCCCGAATAAATATGGCTGAAGATTGGTACGAATACTTCGTTGCTTACATAGCCGACACGAAGCACGCCTTCACCCAGCGGTTCACCATCATTTGTTGAAGCTTCTGGATAGTCCTCATAGTTAAATACTACTTCTTCATCGTCTTGAGCATTCACTTCATTTATACTTAATGTGAACGCAGCAAACGCAAGTGTAGTTAAAGCAGTGAGTGACAAAGATTTTTTTAAACCTTTCATTATTATCCTCCTAAGATTTGATAAGTTTTTCTTACTAAACACAAAAAACGAAGGGACTAAGTGAAATAATTCAAAGAATATATTTCTGCAACTTGTTATAACAAGTATATTTGATTATAATAGTAATGTAAAGGTTTTCATAAAAATAAATATTCACGGAGGTTTCCATGAAAAATGTAATTATAATTGGATGCGGCAGTCGTGGTGCCAAAGCATACGGAATGTACGCCGTCCATAACCCGCACGAAATGAAAGTCGTTGGTATAGCTGACCCTAACAAAGATAAGCAGGAAAAGTTCAAAGCGTTATTCAATCTTGAAGACCATCAGGTATATGATAGTTATGAAGATATTTTAGCAGAAGGTAAGATCGCGGATGCTGCGATTATTGCTACATTAGACCGCATGCACTACGCACCGGTTATTCAAGCTTTAGAAATTGGTTATGACATCTTGTTAGAAAAACCAATCTCACCGGATGCGAAAGAATGTGTAGAAATCGCAGAAGTTGCCAATAGAAACAATAGAAGTGTAACTGTATGTCACGTCCTGCGTTACACTGATTTCTGGTCGAAGATTAAGCAAGTGGTGAGTGATGGTGTTATCGGTGACGTTGCTTCTATCCAACTCAATGAAAATGTTGAATACATGCACATGTCACACAGCTTCGTGCGCGGTAACTGGGGGAACTCTGACGAGTCAAGTCCGATGATACTTCAAAAATCATGTCATGATATGGATATCATCAGTTATATTATTGATAAAAAGTGCGAGCGCGTATCAAGTTACGGGTCACTTCTTCATTTTAATGAAAACTATAAACCTGAAGGTGCACCGAAACGTTGTTTAGAAGGCTGTCCCGTTGCTGATTCTTGTATGTATCATGCAGGTAACTACTACCTAGGCCGTGGCAGAGGCTGGGCTGGCGCATTTGTTAATGATGTAAACAATAACGATGAAATCATCGATGCATTATGGAATACAGACTATGGTAAATGTGTGTATCAGAGTGATAACAACGTAGTTGATCATCAAGTTGTGAACATGGAGTTTGAAGGTGGCGTGACAGCAACATTCAGCATGTGTGGATTTACGAGAGAGCAGACAAGAATTGTTCAAATCATGGGTACTAAAGGTGAAATCCGCGGTAACATGTCAGATAACTCAATCAGCATTTATGATTTCCAAACGCGAGAAGAAACAGTCGTTAAGTTCCCGGTGCCTACAAGTGGACACGGCGGCGGCGACGATAGAATCATGAAGCAGTTCCTATCACACATTGGCAGGTCTGATACGAGCAGTTTATCTTCAATTGACCAATCATTACAAAGTCACTTAATGGCGTTCGCTGCAGAAGAATCACGATTAAACAGCGGACACTCTGTTGAGCTCGATGCATTTCAGCAAGCTGCGTTAAATTAAGAAAGTAAATAAGTAAAAGAGCGCCAATCCGAA
>JBGYPO010000027.1:0-6686 GCA_041838435.1 Aliicoccus sp.
CGAAATTTTGTATGATGTAATTAACTTACATATTTAAACGCACATTGAATGGAGCATACACGCTATGAATATCTTTTTATCGGCTTACTTTATAATTATTGCGTTATCCTATTTTTCTATTGTATATATGAATACCACAATCAATCATGAAGTGATTATTATCGGAGCTGCCATTCTGTTCATCATCACGCTCATCGACCTCTATAAAAATAAATTTAAATTCAATCCAATTAACGTCGGTATTTTACTCTTTACGCCGCTCATCATCGCGTCACTCCTGGTTCAATAAATATAAATGACGGGTTGCGCGTGACGCAAGCACATAATGAACATTCAAGCGTTCGTGATACGCATCGCTATCGACAACGATCACCGTATTAAACTCAAAGCCCTTAGCCAAATAGTAGGGGAGGATGAGGTGACTGTGATTATAAATTGTATCTACGTCCTGCAGATGCTTAAATGACGGGAAGTCATCCTTGATTGCATCATGAATTTCGCTGCTGACTTCACGAGACGGCGTAATAATCGCGATTTGATTATCATTATTTTGAATGATGTCGCGGATCGTTGCTGATAAAGTGCTGTACGTCACATGATGTACTGGGTCGCCATCCACAGACACAGATTGAATCGAATCTTCAATCAACGTATTTAAATATTCATTAATCTGGTTCGTTGAACGGTATGACTGAACCAAACCTTTCTGAACATGCGTGTTGGCAACTAAAGTATCCACCTGAACCGGATGCAGGCGTTGGTTTTTATCGCCTAGGCTTGTGAACGTCGCCCGCGCGTAATATGATTTCAAAGCATGATACTGAATGTTAGAATAATCCTGCACTTCATCCACGAGCACGTGTTTAAAATGCTTATCGCCAAAATCAGTAAGGTGCATGAGGATCAACAACATCGGCGCCAAATCTTCATACTTATAGTCATTCCTGCGAATCGAGTCAAGTGTTTCCTGACGCACGGACTTGATTTGTAATGAATTAATATAGATATTCTCGATATGAATAAAACGCATGCGTTTAATCATGACATATGCTTTTTTAAAATGATTAACCGCCTTGTTATGTGCCTCACGCTTCAGCTCAAAGTCTTCACCAATGTATGTGTTAGACGCGAGCATCTCTTCATATAAATTTTCTTCTAACTTTTTCAAATCCAAATGATACTTTTTAAATAACCGGCGTCTGATGTCATGAATGCGTGCACGCATCGTCATATCACTTGAATAGTTGTAAAATTCCTGTTGCAATGTTTCTTTACTGATAAAGACCCCGTCCACCGTCATAAGTGTACGGAAGTACATATGCTTATGCTCCAAGTTATCTAAATGGTTGTGCAGATGCTGTAAATACTGCACACTATTTTTATATGCATAACTCGTGTGATCGAATGATTCCAACCTGCGAATATTTGCAGTCAGCGTTTCAAAATTACGCCCTTTAAAGTAGGGATGCTTATGGCGCAGTGTAAAGAATGTTGAACTCTCCACATTCTCTTCACCCAGTTCAGGTAATACATCTGACAAATAATCATTAAACACTTCGTTAGGGTTAAGCAGCAATATCTTATCCGCTGACAGTCCCATGCGGTGATGATAGAGCAGATATGCGATACGCTGCATCGCAAGTGACGTTTTACCGCTTCCCGGCGGACCATAAACAAGGGTATCCTGATTTAACGGCTGACGGATAATTTCATTTTGCTCCGCTTGAATCGTTGCAACAATATTTTTTAGTTTCGTCTGCGATGTATCCGTCAATAAATTTTGTAACACTTCATCCCCGATATACATCTCACTATCGAACATGCTGAGCAGTTTAGAATTCTCAATAATAAATTGTCTGCGCCGAGACACATCCGTTGTGATTTTCTCACCACTTGGAATACGATATGACAATTCACCCATCTTATTCTCGTAAAACAGTCCCGCAACCGGTGTGCGCCAATCATAAATTAGAATGTTGTGATCATCATCTCGAAATGTCATGTTACCAATATATATTGGCTCTTTATCGACAACGAGCTTACCGAAATACGGTTTCTTAATAAGTGAGTCAAGAAAGTCAATCACCTGAGTCGTTGTATTAAACTGCATTTCCTTCATGCGAATATTTGGAAGTTCGGTCATGAACTCCATAATATCCCCATCTTCGTAATCGATGACGTTTGAGTAGTTCTCGTTCATTTCAGTACGTGCGTCTATCATATTTTGTGTTTGCGTTTCCTTATGGCGAATGATCGTATTATAATAATGCGTAATACGGGCGACCATTTCTTTTAAATGTTGTGTTTCATATGACAATGAATCCTTCAATCGTGCCACCTCCATGAGATTGAATTATATAATGAATGTTAGAATTTTATCAGTCTATAATTTGTAACTTATATAGTATATAATAGATGTATAATAAATAGGATAAAATTGATGCGCATGCGTTTGTATAGTGGTGCGCCTTTTTCATGCCTGTGTATGAATTGAATGTAATCGTGCGAATACGATATAATTAATAATAACTGTAAAAATATATAAAGGTGATAAAAAATGAAAAGACTATTTTTAATAAGTGTCGCAACAGGTTTCACTGCGCTCTGTTTCGCTGTATATGGCGAGTTTGAGCATGACAACTTAGTGTCTGCAGACGAGTCAGATGATGACGTAGAAGAAATTGAAGATGATGACGTGACTGATGATGCGACTGAAGAATCTGAAGAAGAAGAAGCCGTTGACCCATTATTAGGCGAAAAATTATTTGCTGCACTCTCACAACATGAAGCAACCTATAACTTCTTGTTTGATGTGGAAGGTCTCGCAAATCAGACAACAGAAGTCATGGATGAACAGTACCAGGTTGAAATGGCAAAATGGTATCCATATCAATTTTTGGCAAAAACAAATCAATATGACGACTTTGCCGAAGTACCAGAAGGCATGACATTTTATATGGTCAAGCCAAACAAAATGAACGAACATGTCGTGTTTGGATTTAATGAAGAACGCGCGATTGTATTTATTAATCCACCGTTCATTCCGTTATATACAAGTATGATTTCTAATGGTATAGAATTTGAAGCAGAAGAATTATTGGGTGATGCGAGCGGGTTGTCTGACTCAGTTTTATCGCGTATTGTGATTTCAGAATCGAACTTTAATACCGATAACTTAACGAACGAACATTTTGCGAAAGTGTGGAAGTTGGTTAAAGGCGTGGATGTATCTGCAGACGAAACATTCGAAGTCCGTCACGACCTGCAGTATGTAAATGCGGACTTAAGAAATAATTCATACGTGTACCCAGACGATACATTTGAAATCCGAGCGCTTGACAGCGAAGATAATCTAGTGTTTACGATCCAGCCAGATGGCGGCATCATGGTATACCCAGATATTCCATACCTTGTCGTTGGATCTGACATTGATTCCATGGAAGCGACACGCGCAGTACTAGAAAATGTTGAGATGTACCACGTGTCAGAGGTATCGGACTATGACGTAAACGATATTATTGACCAGTTTGAATAATATTTAGATATGAGTGCAATCCCATGTTGGTGTGGGGTTGCATTTTTTTGGTTGTGGTGGGTAACAGGCACAGGGAGGGTTCTCGCTGCTACGCGTATGGTTAAACCGTAGCAATGAGCTTTCTCGCTGCAACGCTTATGGTCAAACCGTAGCAATGAGCTTTCTCGCTGCAACGCTTATGGTCAAACCGTAGCAATGAGCTTTCTCGCTGCGACGCTTAGGGTCAAACCGTAGCAGGGAGGGTTCTCGCTGCAACGCTTATGGTCAAACCGTAGCAATGAGCTTTCTCGCTGCAACGCGTATGGTCAAACCGTAGCAATGAGGGTTCTCGCTGCAACGCTTATGGTCAAACCGTAGCAATGAGCTTTCTCGCTGCGACGCTTATGGTCAAACCGTAGCAGGGAGGGTTCTCGCTGCAACGCTTATGGTCAAACCGTAGCAGGGAGGGTTCTCGCTGCTACGCTCGCTATACTTAAATACCAAACTTCCTATTAATTCCTTCGACATCCACTTTATGGCTGACAATGTTATCGTAACTGTAATATTTGCCACCGACAATTACGGCAGAAGCACCCAAAAAATTCTGGAATGACTCGAGCGGGTTCTTATCTAGCACGACATAGTTCTCATGATTACCCACAACAGATTGCGGCTCAACAACTGCTTTATATAGAACGTCTTCAGCCGACAATCCAAGCTCATTAAATATCTCGAGCTCCTCAATCATGCTGAGGCCGGGATAATTCCAAAATCCTGCGGGTGCATCGGTGCCTAGAAATACAGAACCACCGATATCCATATAGCGTTTCGTAATAATTTTCATCATCGCGTATTCCCACTCGGCATAGCGCTTGTAGTTTGCACTGCGGTGGGGATCAAGCTGTTCAAACATCGCATCCAGCGTCACAGCTCGATCCTGCCGCATCAATTCAATCCACTCACTATCAGGCACAGTGATTTTACCCAGTGCATTTTTCCGATAAAGTGCGAGCGTCGGCACGAGTATAATGTCTTTTAACTTCAAAACTTCTAACACATCATTTAAATGTTCATCGTCAAACTCCACAGTTTGTGACTTAAACATTGTTTCAAAATCCCCCGGTGCATAATCATCATACAAACATTGCAATATCCCTGATGCATGCTCTAAATATTTCACGCCTAAATTGGCTGCTTCAATCGCATTCACATGTGCTGCATGAATTAAATCAGCTGCAACGAATACACCCAAGTCATCAGCAGCTTTAACCACAGCCGCTAAAACATCAGGTTTAATATGTCCATATACCTTAATAAACGTCGCACCCTGATTTATATTTTCTTGAACAACGGCTAACGCCTCATCAATATCATCGGTTGCGACATGACCGTCACCGGTCGGTCCCCATAAACCAGGCGCGCCATCAATCATGCGGTACGTCGGGTAAATTCGAGGCGCAACTTCATCAATCGTTTTAACTAATTCAAACATGCCCGTTGTGTTACGCACATTCGTCACACCACTTAACAAATAATACTTCGCATAAAAAGGACTGATGTGCGTGTGCATGTCAGTAAGACCCGGCATAACATATTGACCTGACGCGTCAATCACCAAATCATCATCTGACTCAATCACAAAACTCACATTCTCTACAAACGTCTTACCTGCCACATCATAAACAAACCCATTCTGCACCGTAATCATTTAATCTTTCCTCTCGTCATCATTCGAATATTGTGACGATACGCGCGCGCGTACTTTATCTAATATTTCATCACGGCTATTCTTCTTCGAACCACGTTTCGTCTGACGAAACAGGAAAAAAGCATATAGTATCATCGCCGCACCAACAAACGCCGCTGAGAGTGCAGATTGATTATCAACTTGTAGATAAGACAAACCAGCCGCAAATAGTATGACGCCAATGAGTAAGATGAGGGGCGCTAATATTTTTTTCATTAAGATAACTCTCCTATTAATAGAATGATTTAATTTTAACATGGATTTTTATCGGTTAGACGTTTAACATTACGACCTGATGTATAATAGGTAGTATGAGACAAATTTAAAGGAGATTTCCAATGAGTAAATTTGATGAAATGATATTAGTGGTCAACAGGGATGCGTTATTTAATCATGAGGACTATCACTTTCACGGCTTTTTGAGCCGGGAACATGAACATTTTGCGGCGGTGCGTGATGCACTTGAAGGCTACGCGATAAAACGCCGCGGTGATATGGAAGAAGATCCAACGTATAAGCAGTTGGTCAGCTATTGTGTGCTCGTGAATGAGCACGAAGAAGTGCTCGTATACGAACGTCTGTCGGGTGGTGGTGAAGCACGTCTTCATGGGAATTTATCGATTGGTGTCGGCGGACACATGAATAATGTGTTTGAGCAGGCGGATATTAACCAGCAGCTCACTGAAAACGCGTATCGGGAACTGGAAGAAGAGGTTGGTTTGAAAGAAGAAGATGCGCGCGACCTAGAAATTATCGGGTTGATTAATGATGATACGAATGATGTGGGTCAGGTGCATATCGGTGTTGTGTTTAAAGTAGAAGTCAACAGCAGCCTGATTCGTGCAGTTGAGACGGATACGCTGCGTATTAAGTGGCAGGACCCTAAAGACTTTGGTAATTTAGATGACTATGAGACGTGGAGCGCGCTGATTGTAGATGAGCTCTATGGATCGTAATCTGCAGTCACACCCGAGATTTAAAGCGAAGTTTGTGCGTGATTTAAAAGTACTGTATGAGAAGAATAAATATGATGCGTATATCGAGCGCTTTAAACAGTTTAAGCAATTGAACACACCGGACGATATTCTCGTGAATTATTATTTTGAAGCACTCATGCACAAGGGTCTCTACTATTATGTTATTGATTACGCGCTCGAGCGTCTGCAACAAGGCGTCGGTGAGTATGAAGACAACATGTCGTTCTTATTGAAGGCGATGTTAGAGGAAGGGCGCTACACTGAGGTGCTCGACTTTACAGCGCATTTAATGAATGAAACAATCCCGCATCGCTTCCGCATGTTCATCCAGGAAGTGCGCTACGGCGCTCTGGAGAAGTTAAATTCATTACAGGATAAAAGACGCACGCACATTATAGACGTAGAAGAAGAGCCGGTGAAAGTGGATGTGTATCTGACCTATACAGAA